>NZ_JAQGFU010000043.1:0-29501 GCF_030078455.1 Klebsiella sp. Ech2A
GGCGCGGAGGAACCGGCCGCGCTGGCTGTTGGCCGGCGGCATGTGCGTTCAGCGGCGCGGCGCCCGCGCACAGCGCTACGCCTGAAACCTTAATAAACTGACGCCGACTGAGTGACATATTAACTCCATGAAATACTGACAAATCAGAAAGGGAATTCGTTTCCCGCTAGCACCGGCTCGCGTTACCGCGATGTTTCCTGTTTATTGCTTACCCGCGGCTTCACGTTCAGCCACTTCGCGATCCAGCTCTTCAATCTTCGCTGCCATCAGCTCGCGGCAGTGTTTCGCCAGCGCGCGCACGCCGTCTTTGCCAAACCCGCTGGTATCAACCGGCGGCAGCATTTCCACAATCACCAGGCCGTTATTCAGGCGATTGAGCTTAATTTTATTCGATGTATTAGAAACGCATACCGGAATAACCGGCACGCCAGCGGCGATAGCCGCGTGAAAAGCGCCGGTTTTAAACGGCAGCAGGCCGCGGCCGCGGCTGCGCGTTCCTTCCGGGAACATCCAAAAAGATATTTTGCGTTTTTTAAACGTATCCACCACCTGGGCGATGGTTCCGTGCGCCTTGGTCCGGTTATTACGGTCGATCAGCAGGTTTCCCGTCAGCCAGTACAGCAGGCCAAAGAACGGCACCCACAGCAGGCTCTTTTTACCCACGGTGACGGTAGGCGGCTGCACGATGTTTGCCGCCGTCACCATATCATAGTTGTTCTGGTGATTAGCGATGTATATCGCGTTGCCGTAGCTTTCCGCACCGGCGGGCTTGCGCGTTTCCACCTTCAGGCCGAATACCGGAGAGAGTCGACCAAAAAGATGACCAAAGGTCGCCACGTGTTTCGGGTTACGCGGGCTGAACAAGCAGTAAATACAGCCAAATATGCAGACAAAGATACAGTAAATAACAACGATAATTAGTCGAAAAATAAATAGCATAGCTACCTCTAAAACCCAAACCGCCGAGAATAATACCCGTTATACCGCAGGCTGCTTGCGCGCAGGCTGCCCTGTCCGGCCCTTGCGGACCGCCGCTGGTATTAATCAGGATACAGATTCGTTATTCGCCCGTTGAAGACGCCGGGAGCGACTGACTACCCCGGCATATCTTGAATGATTTTGCGTCTATTGTTAATCGCAACGGCCGAATAAACAACGATTTGGCGGCAAATGTTAACACCCTCCTCCCCGTGGAGGCGGGTGCCCGTATTACTCTTCGCTATCGCCCGCCGAGGCGCGATGAGGCGAATCAACGTCCACGCGATCGATTTTCTGCAGCCCGCGCATCAGCGAACCGCGGCGACCGCGCTCGCCGGTGACTTTTTGCAGCTCTTCCGGACGCAGCTTGATCTTCCGTTTGCCGACGTGGATCGTCAGCGTACTCTGCGGCGGCAGCACGAACAGGTGCGCCAGGCCATCCTGCCCGGAAGCGGCATCCGCAGACGGAATATTGATGATTTTATTGCCTTTGCCTTTCGACAGCTGCGGCAGATCGCTGACCGGGAACATCAGCATGCGTCCGGCAGAGGTGATGGCCAGCAGCATGTCGGACTCATCCTCAATGACCAGCGGCGGCATCACCCGCGCATTGTCCGGCAGCGAGATCAGCGCCTTACCGGCGCGGTTGCGCGCGACGAGGTCGTTGAAGGTGCAGACAAAGCCGTAGCCGGCGTCAGAGGCCATCAGCAGCTTCTGGTCGTCGCCTTCCATCAGCATATGTTCGACGCTGGCGCCCGGCGGCAGCGTGAGCTTGCCGGTAATCGGCTCGCCCTGGCCGCGAGCCGACGGCAGGGTAATCGGATCGATGGCGTAGCTGCGCCCGGTAGTATCGATAAATACCACCGGCTGGTTGCTCTTGCCCTTCGACGACGCCTTCCAGCTGTCGCCCGCCTTGTAGCTTAGCCCCTGAGCGTCAATGTCGTGGCCTTTGGCGCTGCGCACCCAGCCCATTTGCGACAGCACGATGGTCACCGGTTCGGACGGCAGCATATCGTGCTCGCTCATCGCCTTCGCTTCTTCACGCTCGCGCAGCGGCGAACGACGGTCGTCGCCAAACGCGTCGGCATCGGCCTGCAGCTCTTTCTTCAGCAGGTTATTCATCTTGCGCTCGGACGCCAGAATAGCCTGCAGACTATCGCGCTCTTTTTCCAGCTCGCCCTGCTCGCCGCGAATTTTCATCTCTTCCAGTTTGGCGAGATGGCGCAGCTTCAGTTCGAGGATTGCTTCCGCCTGCGTTTCGCTGATGCCAAAGCGCGACATCAGGGCCGGCTTGGGCTCATCTTCGTGGCGGATGATTTCGATAACTTCATCGATGTTGAGAAACGCAACCAGCAAACCTTCGAGGATGTGCAGGCGCTTGAGCACCTTCTCCAGACGATAGTTCAGGCGGCGACGGACGGTATCGCGACGGAAGGTGAGCCACTCCGTCAGGATCTCCAGCAGGTTTTTGACCGCCGGACGGTTGTCCAGGCCAATCATATTCAGGTTGATGCGGTAGCTTTTTTCGAGATCGGTGGTCGCGAACAGATGGTTCATGACCTGATCCATATCCACGCGATTAGAGCGCGGGACGATAACCAGGCGGGTCGGGTTTTCGTGATCCGACTCGTCGCGCAGATCGTCCACCATCGGCAGCTTTTTATTGCGCATCTGGGCGGCGATCTGTTCCAGCACGCGGGCGCCGGAAACCTGATGCGGCAGGGCGCTAATCACCACCGCGCCGTCCTCTTTTTTCCACACCGCACGCATGCGAACCGAGCCGCGACCGTTCTGATAGATTTTGCGGATCTCGGCGCGCGGGGTAATGATTTCAGCTTCGGTGGGGTAGTCCGGCCCGTGAACGATATCCAGCAGTTCGTCGAGCGAGGTCTGCGGCTTTTCAATCAGGGTGATGGCCGCTTTGGCCACTTCGCGCAGGTTGTGCGGCGGAATATCGGTGGCCATCCCCACGGCGATACCGGTGGTGCCGTTGAGCAGAATATTCGGCAAACGCGCAGGCAGCATTTTCGGCTCCTGCATCGTACCGTCAAAGTTAGGTACCCAGTCAACGGTTCCCTGACCCAGCTCGCCCAGCAGCAGCTCCGCATACTTTGACAGGCGGGATTCGGTATAACGCATCGCGGCGAAGGATTTGGGATCGTCCGGGGCGCCCCAGTTGCCCTGACCGTCCACCAGCGGGTAGCGGTAAGAGAACGGCTGCGCCATCAGCACCATCGCCTCATAGCAGGCGCTATCGCCGTGCGGGTGATATTTACCCAGCACGTCGCCGACGGTGCGCGCGGATTTTTTGAATTTAGCGGTGGCGTTCAGGCCCAGTTCGGACATCGCATAAACGATGCGCCGCTGGACCGGTTTCAGGCCATCGCCAATGAACGGCAACGCCCTGTCCATGATGACGTACATGGAATAGTTCAGGTAGGCGTTTTCCGTAAATTCATGCAGCGCAAGGCGCTCTGCCATATCGCTCATTAATCGTGAATCCTCAATCTGGGTACCGACCGTCCGGACGGCAAAACTACCCGCGATAATACCCTATCTAACGCCCTGAGTCACAGGGCGTTAGACCGGTTGAGGATTCTGCTACGCGGAGCGGCGGCAGCGCGCCGCTCAGAGGCTTTACGGGGCGACTTTGCTTATCTGCTTCACGTCGATTTCCACCGAGTTCCAGTCCTTATCGACCTCACCCTGAATTTCGACCGTATCCTTCGGGGTCACGGTAACGCCATTCCAGCGCTTGTGGTCAATATCGACATTCACCGTCCCGGAGGCATCCTGGAATTTATAAAGATCGTCGGAAATGCGCTCTACGATTTTACCGCGCAGGGTCACCCAGGTGTCGTCACGCAGGGATTTGGCATTCTCCACCGTCGTCACGCTGCCGTTCGGGCCCACAAAACCGCCTTTTTGCGCGGTTGTCTGGCTGGTTTGCGCGGCGCCAGGGCCGGAAAAACCACCCTGTCCGGCGGCCAGCACCGGCATAGAAACTAAAGCAACGATTGCGGTCATTGCGGCGATTTTCTTCATGATGAGTTCTCCCTTGATGTTGATATCGTCACCATTAGGCCCGGCAAAACTTAACAACTTCTTAAGCGGAAAAAAGAAATTTTATTGCTGTACAGAGGGCGTCGCGACGCGTTTTACTGCGCGTACATCCGCGAGCCACAGGAGCAGGCCAATGCGTATTTTAGTGGTGGAAGACGACAAACTCATCGGCGACGGCATCAAGGCCGGGCTGAGCAAAATGGGCTTCAGCATCGACTGGTTCACCCGCGGCGAAGAGGGAAAAGCCGCGCTCTACGCCGCTCCCTATGACGCGGTCATCCTCGACCTGACGCTGCCCGGCATCGACGGCCTCGATATCCTGCGCGAATGGCGCGATAAAGGTCACCACCAGCCGGTGCTGATCCTCACCGCGCGCGATGCGCTCAGCCAGCGGGTCGAAGGGCTTCGGCTCGGCGCAGATGACTATCTGTGCAAGCCTTTCGCCCTTATCGAAGTCGCCGCCCGCCTCGAGGCGCTGATTCGTCGCGCCCACGGTCAGAGCAGCAGCGAGCTGCGCCACGGAAAGGTCACCCTCGACCCCGGACGTCTGACGGTCACCCTCGCGGGGGAGCCGCTGGCGCTGAAGCCCAAAGAGTTCGCCCTGCTCGAGCTGCTGATGCGCAACGCCGGGCGCGTGCTGCCGCGCAAGCTCATTGAAGAAAAGCTCTATAGCTGGGATGACGATGTCTCAAGCAACGCCGTGGAGGTGCACGTGCACCATCTACGCCGCAAGCTCGGGAGCGAGTTTATTCGCACCGTTCACGGCATTGGCTACACCCTGGGGGACGCATGAAGCGGCTGGGTCGGCTAAGCCTGCGCGTTCGCCTGACGCTGCTTTTCTTCCTGCTCACCAGCCTGGCATGGGGAATAGCCTCGCTTATTGCCTGGCAGCAGACCTCCCACAAACTGGATAAGCTGTTTGATACCCAGCAGCTGCTGTTTGCCCGCCGTCTGAGCGCGATGAATTTCGCTGAACTGCATACCTCTCCTCCGCAGGTACGGGCGAAAAAGAAGGTCAGGCATGGCCACCTTGACGACGACGCGCTGGCCTTCGCCATCTTCACCGCCGACGGCAACATGGTGCTGCACGATGGTGAAAACGGCGCGGATATTCCGTGGGATAGGCTGCGGGAAGGCTTCAGCGACGGCTACCTGCGTAACGATGATGATGAGTGGCGCTTCCTGCAGCTCACCACCGCCGACGGCCGCTACCGCATTGTCGTCGGCCAGGAGTGGGACTATCGCCGGGAGATGGCGGTGGATATCGTCACCTCGCAGCTCACCCCCTGGCTGGTGGCGCTGCCGCTGATGTTTCTGCTGCTGATCGTCCTGCTCAGCCGGGAGCTGGCGCCGCTGAAGCGGCTCGCCCGCACCCTGCGCCTGCGCGCGCCGGATTCGGCGGAATCGCTTAACGTCGATAGCATCCCCAGCGAAGTCCGTCCGCTGGTCGATGCGCTGAATCAGCTGTTTGCCCGAACTCACGACGCCATGATCCGCGAGCGCCGCTTTACCTCCGACGCCGCCCACGAGCTGCGCAGCCCGCTGGCGGCGCTGAAGGTGCAAACCGAGGTCGCCCAGCTGTCGATGGACGACCCTCAGGGGCGTGAAAAGGCGCTGGCGCAGCTGCACGTCGGGATCGATCGCGCAACCCGGCTGGTCGATCAGCTCCTGACGCTGTCGCGCCTCGACTCCCTGGCCGCGCTCGAGGACGTGGATAGCGTCGCCATCGGCGAGCTGCTGCAGTCGGCGGTGATGGAGATGTACCATCCGGCGCAGCAGGCGGGCATCGAACTGCGCCTGCATCCGCATGCCGCGCGGGTGACGCGCGTGGGTCAGCCGCTGCTGCTTGGCCTGCTGGTGCGTAACCTGCTGGATAACGCCGTGCGCTACAGCCCGCGCGGAAGCCGGGTGGATATCATCCTCGACGCCCGCGGATTTCGCGTTTGTGATAACGGCCCGGGTATCAGCGCCGAAGCGCTGGCGCGTCTCGGCGAGCGCTTTTATCGCCCTCCCGGCCAGGATGAGCCGGGCAGCGGGCTGGGGCTGTCTATCGTCCGGCGCATTGCCGCCCTGCACGGCATGACCGTCACCTTCGGTCATGCTGCCGACGGCGGCTTTGAAGCGCGGGTCGGCTGGTAGCGCG
The DNA here is from genome assembly GCF_030078455.1 of Klebsiella sp. Ech2A. Taxonomy (NCBI): domain Bacteria; kingdom Pseudomonadati; phylum Pseudomonadota; class Gammaproteobacteria; order Enterobacterales; family Enterobacteriaceae; genus Klebsiella; species Klebsiella sp. Ech2A. The sequence goes on from NZ_JAQGFU010000043.1 coordinate 6,185, forward strand.
ATTATTGCGAAAAAAGCAAAAGACTTTGCACATTTTGCTCATTTTACCGCCCCGCCCTGCGGGGTAAAGTAGTCGACAAAATTGAAACGCCAGGGATAAAAAATGAGCAACATTCTGATTATCAACGGAGCGAAAAAATTCGCTCACTCTAACGGCCAGCTAAACGACACCCTGACCGAGGTCGCGGATGGTTATCTGCGCGACGCCGGGCATGATGTTAAAATCGTCCGCGCCGAAAGCGAATACGACGTTAAAGCAGAAGTACAAAATTTCCTCTGGGCCGACGTCATCATCTGGCAAATGCCGGGCTGGTGGATGGGCGCGCCCTGGACCGTGAAAAAGTACATCGATGATGTCTTCACCGAAGGCCACGGCTCGCTGTACGCCAGCGACGGCCGCACCCGCTCCGATGCCAGCAAAAAATATGGCTCAGGCGGTTTAATTCAGGGCAAGCGCTACATGCTCTCCCTGACCTGGAACGCCCCGATGGACGCCTTTACCGATGAAGAGCAGTTCTTCCACGGCGTCGGCGTTGACGGCGTTTACCTGCCGTTCCACAAAGCCAACCAGTTCCTCGGCATGACCGCCCTGCCGACGTTTATCGCCAACGACGTGATTAAAATGCCTGATGTTCCGCATTACATCGCAGAATATCGCAAGCATCTGGCGCAGATTTTTGGTTAACTAAAGATCTACATACAGAAGGAGTTGAGTACATCATGTTGACAGTGATTGCAGAAATTCGTACCCGCCCGGGCCAGCACCATCGCCAGGCGGTGCTCGATCAGTTCGCCAAAACGATTCCGCTGGTTTTACAGGAAGAGGGCTGCCACGGCTATACGCCGATGATCGATCACGCCGCGGGCGTTAGCTTTCAGAGCACCTCGCCCGATTCCATCGTGATGGTGGAGCTGTGGGAAAGCGTGGCGCATCTCGAAGCGCACCTGCAAACCCCGCATATGAAAGCCCACGGCGAAGCGGTGAAGGGCGACGTGCTGGAAGTCAGCATTCGCATCCTGCAGCCGGGCGTTTAAGTCAATCAGTAGTGCCGCTGGCCTGCGCTATGACGGCCAGCAAAAAGGGAGCCACTGGCTCCCTTTTTTGTATGCTTACCGCGGTCAGCCGGATCAGGCTTCAATATCCGCCATATCGCCTTTTTCCTGCAGCCAGTTGCGGCGATCTTCCGAGCGCTTCTTGGCTAACAGCATATCCATCATCGCGGTGGTCTGCTGCTCGTCCTCATCGCTGATAATCAGCTGAACCAGACGGCGGGTATTGGGGTCAAGCGTGGTTTCACGCAGCTGCATTGGGTTCATTTCGCCCAGCCCTTTAAAGCGCTGAACGTTCGGCTTACCCTTCTTGCGCTTGAGCTGCTCAAGCACCCCGGCTTTCTCTTCTTCCGTCAGCGCGTAGTAAACCTCTTTGCCGAGGTCGATACGGTACAGCGGCGGCAGCGCCACGTGGACGTGTCCGTGCTTGACCAGCGTGCGGAAGTGCTTAACGAACAGCGCGCAGAGCAGCGTGGCAATGTGCAGGCCGTCGGAGTCCGCATCCGCAAGGATGCAGATCTTGCCGTAGCGCAGCTGGCTCAAATCATCGCTATCCGGATCGATACCGATCGCCACCGAAATATCGTGCACCTCCTGCGAGGCCAGCACTTCATCGGAGGAGACTTCCCAGGTATTGAGGATCTTGCCCTTCAGCGGCATGATCGCCTGATACTCACGGTCGCGCGCCTGCTTGGCAGAACCGCCCGCCGAGTCCCCTTCCACGAGGAACAGCTCGGTACGGTTGAGATCCTGGGCGGTACAGTCCGCCAGCTTGCCCGGCAGCGCAGGGCCGCTGGTCAGCTTCTTACGCACCACCTTCTTGGCCGCGCGCATCCGGCGCTGGGCGCTGGAAATCGCCATTTCGGCCAGCAGCTCCGCGGACTGAACGTTCTGGTTCAGCCACAGGCTAAAGGCGTCTTTTACCACGCCGGAAACGAAGGCCGCGCACTGGCGCGAGGAGAGGCGCTCTTTGGTCTGGCCGGCGAACTGCGGATCCTGCATTTTTACCGACAGCACGTAGGCGCAGCGGTCCCAGATATCCTCCGCCGAGAGCTTGACGCCGCGCGGCAGAATATTGCGATATTCGCAGAACTCGCGCATCGCCTCCAGCAGACCCTGACGCAGGCCGTTAACGTGCGTCCCGCCCTGCATGGTCGGGATCAGGTTGACGTAGCTTTCAGTTAACAGCTCGCCGCCTTCCGGTAGCCACAGCAGCGCCCAGTCGACCGCTTCGGTTTCACCGGAGAAGTTGCCGACGAACGGCTGCTCCGGCAGCAGCGGCAGGCCGTTCACCGCTTCGCGCAAATAGTCCGTCAGGCCATCTTCATAGCACCAGCGCAGCTCGCTGTTGTTCACCAGATCACGGAAGACGATCTCCACGCCGGGGCACAGTACGGCCTTGGCTTTGAGCAAATGGGTCAGGCGCGATACGGAGAAGCGCGGGCTGTCGAAGAAGCTTTCATCCGGCCAGAAGTGCACGCTGGTACCGGTATTACGCTTGCCGCAGGTGCCGGTGACGTGCAGATCTTCGACCTTATCGCCGTTCTCAAACGCAATGCTGTAGACCTGGCCGTCGCGGCGTACGTTAACCTCAACGCGCTTCGACAGGGCGTTGACCACCGAAATACCCACCCCGTGCAGGCCGCCGGAGAACTGGTAGTTCTTACCGGAAAACTTGCCGCCGGCGTGCAGCCGACACATGATCAGCTCAACCGCCGGAACCCCTTCTTCAGGATGGATATCAACCGGCATTCCTCGCCCGTCGTCGATAACTTCCAGCGATTGATCGGCATGAAGAATGACTTCCACGCGTTTGGCGTGGCCGCCCAGTGCTTCATCCACACTGTTATCAATAACTTCCTGACCAAGATGGTTAGGACGTGTCGTGTCGGTGTACATTCCCGGGCGGCGGCGAACCGGCTCTAGCCCGGTGAGTACCTCAATGGCATCAGCGTTGTATGAAGATTGCGTCATGGTGTGTATTCGTAGGTCATCCAGGAATGCTTAGCGCAGGCCCAGAAAATCGATAATCTGAGTGAAATGATCTTCAAAGCCGACAAATGCATGATTGCCGCCCTCCTCTACCGTCTGCCGACATGAAGCGTAGTAGCCAACGGCCTGGCGATAATCCAGCACTTCATCGCCCGTTTGCTGTAGCAGCCAGAGTAAATCAGGCGATTCCAGCGGGTCGATTTGCATGACTTTGAGATCGTAAATATGGCGAGACTCTAGCACATATTGCTGCCCCGTGTACGGATTCTCATTGAGGCCGAGGAAATTGTTCAGCAGCTCAAACGGGCGTACGGCCGGGTTTACAACCACCGTTGGCAGCATAAAACACTGCGATAGCCAGGTTGCGTAGTAGCCTCCCAGCGAAGAGCCGACAACGCCCAGCGGTTCCCCGCCGTGCTCGAGAACGATCGCCTCCAGCAGCTCCGCCGCTTCAGCGGGGTAAACCGGCAGCTCCGGTACCACCATGTTAATTTCAGGATAATTTTGCGCCAGCCACGCCTTCAGCGCCGTCGCTTTAGCCGAGCGCGGCGAGCTGTTAAATCCGTGCAGATAGAGGAGCCTAGCCATCAGTATCCTTCTGAAGCGATATCCGGGTGAAATTTCACGCCGCTAAGGCGGCAAACTTCGGTCGTCAGGGTGCCGTCGGGATGCAAATCCAGCCAGCGCCAGCCGGGAGAAACGGTATCCAGCGTGAAGTTGTCGCAGTGCGGCTTAAACTGCACGCAGGTTGACGGCGTGGCCATCATGCGTCGCCCGCCCCAGTTGAGATCCAGCTCCTGATGAATATGACCGCACAGCAGATGCCTGACGCGAGGAAAGGCGGCCAGCGCGCGATCGAGCGCCGCGGCGTTGCGCAGGCTATGCTGATCCAGCCAGCTGCAGCCCGAGGCGAGAGGATGATGATGCAACAGCAGCAGCGTATAGCGTTCAGGTTCTGCCGCGAGCTTGTGCTCAAGCCACTCCAGCTGAAAATCGCTTAATTCACCGTGGGGAACGCCGAATACCTGGCTGTCCAGCAGCAGTACTTGCCAGCGTTCGCCGAGCAAAACGCGCTTGGCGGGGGAAATGCCTGCTTCCTGCAGCGTGCTGTACATTGCCGGCTGAAAGTCATGATTGCCCGGCAGCCAGACGCAGGGCGCAGCAAAACTCGCGATACCCTCAGCGAAGTGCTGATAGGCCGCGGCCGAGTGGTCCTGTGCCAGATCGCCTGTCGCGACAATCAGATCGCACTGGCGCTGCGAGGCGTGGATGGCTTCCAGCACGGCCTGATAGCTTTCCCAGGTATTGATGCCTAACAGCGTTTCATGTTTTTCAGCAAACAGGTGAGTATCAGTAATTTGTAATATCCTGACTCTGGCCTCACCAGCCAAAGGAAGGTTTAACAGGCTTTCCAAATGGTGTCCTTAGGTTTCACGACGCTAACAAACCGGAATCGCCATCGCTCCATGTGCTAAACAGTATCTCAGCCAGTCGGCTAAGAACTGGTTAATTTGATGCTTTTCGTCGCGTTGATGCAACTTTTTATTAGGATAATCATACCGCGCTTTGAAGCGAAAAATCTGCTGACTCGAACACACTTCGGCCACCATCGCGTCATGATACAGACGTACCGTCATGGACGGTAAGCTCCAGTAGCTCACCGCTGGCGCCGTTTGCTCAATCGACACCAGTGTAGTGTAGCGTGTCGACTCAACGATCGTTAGCCGGTACTGCGCACTGCCCACCTGGTAGCCCGCCATATCACCCACTGCGTCGGTTCGAGGCAGCAGGCGGCGCAACTGGGCAAAATTGGTTTCACACAGGCGCATCATTTCAGGGAAGTCAGGCGTATAACGCTTCATTTTGACCACTCATTACGTAAATTGTGATAGTGCAGCTGCAGCCATTGCAGCGCGATGACAGAAGCTGCGTTGTCGATCTTCCCTTCTTCTACCCACTGATAGGCCTGCTCCCTGCTGACCACATGAACCCGAATATCCTCATTTTCATCCGCCAGGCCGTGGATGCCTTTTGCCGTCGTCGCATCGACTTCCCCCACCAGAATCGACAGCCTCTCGCTGGTGCCGCCGGGGCTAGCCAGATAGCTCAGCATCGGCTTTATCCGTCCAACGTCAAGGCCCGCCTCTTCTACCGCTTCACGGCGGGCGACCTCCTCAGGCGTTTCGCCTTCTTCAATCATGCCGGCCACCATTTCGAGCAGCCACGGGCTCTCGCTGGTATCATAGGCGGCAATGCGAATCTGCTCGACCAGCACAACTTCATCACGTATCGGGTCAAAGGGTAGCAAGACGGCGGCGTGCCCGCGCTCAAAAATTTCGCGCGTCACTTCGCCGCTCATCCCGCCGTTGAACAGACGGTGGCGAAAGCGGTATAAATCCAGCGAAAAAAAACCACGATAAAGCGTTTCGCGTGCAATAATTTCTACATCGTTTTTAGCGAAGGTAATTCCCTGCTTGTTGGGCTTGCTCATTGTCGGTGTCCTGCGAATTCGAAAGTAGGGATTTATAAGCCGTTTGGCTACCGTTTTACAGTCCGTATGTTAGATTGGTGCAAATTACCGCCGGATGGCACGTAACGCCAACTTTTTACGGCGACAGACTCTATACAATCAGCAGATATATTTAGCTTTTGGGCAGCGCTTTATGCTTCACAACAAGGAATGCAAATGAAGAAATTTTTCCCCATCCTTATCGGCCTGGGCCTGACTGGCTTCAGCGCCATAAGCCAGGCAGAAAACCTGCTGCAGGTTTATCAGCAGGCGCGCGTCAGCAACCCTGACCTGCGTAAATCAGCAGCCGATCGTGATGCTGCATTCGAAAAGATCAACGAAGCACGTAGCCCGTTACTGCCTCAGCTCGGTCTGGGTGCAGATTATACTTATACCAACGGCTATCGCGACGCCAATAATCAGAACTCCAACGTCACCAGCGGCTCGCTGCAGCTCACGCAAACGCTGTTCGATATGTCGAAATGGCGCGCGCTGACGCTGCAGGAAAAAGCGGCCGGTATTCAGGACGTCACCTATCAGACCGACCAGCAGACGCTGATTCTGAACACCGCGACGGCCTACTTTAACGTGCTGAGCGCCATCGATACGCTCTCCTATACCGAAGCGCAGAAACAGGCGATCTATCGTCAGTTGGATCAGACCACCCAGCGTTTTAACGTCGGCCTGGTTGCCATTACCGACGTGCAAAACGCCCGTTCCCAGTACGACTCCGTGTTGGCCAACGAAGTCACCGCGCGTAACAACCTCGACAACGCGGTTGAAGCGCTGCGTCAGGTGACCGGCAACTACTATCCGCAGCTGTCGTCGCTGAACGTTGATGGCTTCAAAACCAACAAGCCGCAAACGGTGAACGCGCTGCTGAAGGAAGCAGAAAACCGCAACCTGTCGCTGCTGCAGGCTCGCCTGAACCAGGATCTGGCGCGCGAGCAAATTCGCCAGGCGCAGGACGGCCACCTGCCGACGCTGGATTTAAACGCGTCTACCAGCGTATCCAATTCCAGATATGACGGTTCGAGAAGTACAACTCCGGACAGAGACATCGGCCAGAACACTATTGGCCTGAGCTTCTCGCTGCCGCTGTATCAGGGCGGGATGGTTAACTCGCAGGTGAAACAGGCGCAGTACAACTTCGTCGGCGCCAGCGAGCAGCTGGAAAGCTCGCACCGCACCGTGGTGCAGACCGTTCGCTCTTCCTTTAATAACATCAATGCCTCTATCAGCAGCATCAACGCCTACAAACAGGCGGTGGTCTCTGCCCAGAGCTCTCTGGATGCGATGGAAGCCGGTTATTCCGTTGGTACACGTACCATCGTTGACGTGCTGGATGCGACAACCACGCTGTATAACGCCAAGCAGCAGCTCTCAAGCGCACGTTATAACTACCTGATTAACCAGCTGAACATCAAGTCCGCGCTCGGTACGCTGAACGAGCAGGATCTGGTTGCGCTGAACAATACGCTGGGCAAACCTATCGCAACCTCACCGGATAGCGTTGCGCCGGAAACCCCGCAGCAGGACGCCAGCGCCGACGGCTACGCCAGCAGCGCGGCGCCAGCGGCTAAACCGGCAGCCGTTCATACCACGAAAACCAGCGGCGCGAATCCTTTCCGCCAATAATCTTCGTTGCGTCACCGCGCCCCGCTTAGCAGATTCCGCTAAGTGGGGCGTTAAACGTAAGGCAACGTAAAGATCTCCGCCTTTCCGCCCCTGGTCGCTTCATTTTCCACCACTCATCCTCTATCCTGAGCGTTAACAAATCGCCATACCACTGGGTCCAGGAAGACAAACATGAAACGGACAAAAAATATTAATCATGCCTCGTTCCGCAAAAGCTGGAGCGCTCGCCATCTAACGCCGGTCGCGTTCGCCGTGACGGCCGTCTTTATGCTCGCCGGCTGCGAAAAAACCGACGAGACGGTTTCTCTGTATCAAAATGCCGACGACTGCTCTGCGGCCAACCCTGGCAAAGGCGCAGAGTGCACCACCGCCTTTAATAACGCGACCAAAGAAGCTGAACGTACCGCGCCAAAATACGCCACCCGTGAAGATTGCGTGGCGGAGTTCGGTGAAGGCCAGTGTCAGCAAACGCCGGCTCAGGCAGGCGTCGCGCCGGAAAACCAGGCTCAGGCACAAAGCAGCGGCAGCTTCTGGATGCCGCTGATGGCCGGCTACATGATGGGCCGCATGATGGGCGGCGGCATGGGCGCGCAGCAGCCGCTGTTCAGCTCTAAAAACCCGGCCAGCCCGGCCTATGGTCAGTACACCGATGCCGGCGGCAAGAGCTACGGCGCCGCGCAGCCGGGTCGTTCTATGAACGTACCTAAGACCGCCATGGCGCCGAAACCAGCGACCACCAGCACCGTTACCCGCGGCGGCTTCGGCGAGTCGGTGGCGAAACAGTCCGCCATGCAGCGTAGCGCCGCAGGGACCACCTCATCTAAACGCTCAATGGGCGGCTAAAACTCATGGAAAGAATCAGCATCACGGAGCGCCCGGACTGGCGCGAAAAAGCGAGCGAATATGGCTTTAGCTTTCATACCATGTACGGCGAGCCGTACTGGAGCGAAGAGGCCTATTACAAGCTGACCCTGGCGCAGGTTGAGAAGCTGGAAGACGTTACCGCCGAGCTGCATCAGATGTGCCTGCAGGCGGTAGAAACCGTGATCGGCAGCGATGAGCTGATGGCTAAATTCCGCATCCCCAAACACACCTGGGGCTTCGTGCGTCAGTCGTGGAAAACCAACCAGCCGTCGCTCTATTCGCGCCTCGACCTGGCGTGGGACGGCGTTGGCGAGCCCAAGCTGCTGGAGAACAACGCCGATACGCCAACCTCGCTGTATGAGGCGGCGTTCTTTCAGTGGATTTGGCTGGAAGATCAGCTCAATGCCGGCCTGCTGCCGGCGGGCAGCGACCAGTTCAACAGCCTGCAGGAAAAGCTGATTGAGCGCTTTACCGAGCTCAGGGAACAGTTTGGCTTCCAGCTGCTGCATATGGCGTGCTGCCGCGATACCGAAGAGGATCGCGGTACCGTACAGTATCTGCAGGACTGCGCGGCCGAAGCCGGCGTCGCCACCGAATTCCTCTATATCGAAGATATCGGCCTCGGCGAAAAGGGCCAGTTTACCGACGTTCAGGATCAGGTCATCGGCAATCTGTTCAAGCTCTATCCGTGGGAGTATATGCTGCGCGAGGTCTTCTCCACCAAGCTGGAAGACGCCGGCGTACGCTGGCTTGAGCCGGCATGGAAGAGCATTATCTCCAACAAAGCGCTGCTGCCGCTGCTGTGGAAGATGTTCCCGAACCACCCTAACCTGCTGGCATCCTGGTTCAGCGAAGACGCGCATCCCGAAATGGAGAAGTACGTCATCAAGCCGATTTTCTCCCGCGAAGGCGCAAACGTGTCGATCGTTGAAAACGGCAAGGTGGTGGAAGCGGTCGAAGGCCCGTACGGTGAAGAAGGTACCATCGTGCAGGAGTTCTATCCGCTGCCGAAGTTTGGCGATAGCTATACGCTGATCGGCAGCTGGCTGATCAACGATAAGCCAGCCGGGATCGGCGTTCGCGAAGACCGGGCGCTGATCACCCAGGATCTTTCACGCTTCTATCCGCACATTTTTGTCGAGTAGTCTCCTGCCCCGGCGGCATTACGCCTGCCGGGGCATCTGCACTTTCCCGCTACGCGCCGACCAGCACTGACAGCATGCTTAGCGACCCCATTTCCATTCCTTCTACCGGCACGGAAATCGGCTCTTCACCATCCCAGGCACCCAGCACGTACAGCAGCGGCAGGAAGTGTTCCGCCGTCGGGTTTGAGAGCGATCCGCCTTCGTGCGCCAGATAGTTCACCAGCGGATGCTCCTCCGTCGGCCCTTTCCAGGCCAGGTTCGCTTTCACATACTCGTTAAACGATTCCGCCCAGGGATACGGCGTGCTTTCGCCATGCCAGCGCGCCGTGCGCAGGTTATGCACCACGTTACCGCTCGCAATCAGCATAATGCCCTCATCGCGCAGCGCCGCCAGCCTGCGCCCCATCTCGAGATGCCAGGCCGCCGGCTTGCTGCTGTCGATGCTCAGCTGCACCATCGGAATATCGGCATCCGGATACATTTTGATGAGCACGCCCCACGAGCCGTGATCGAAGCCCCAGGCTTCTTTATCCAGCGTCACCGGCACGGGTGCCAGCAGCTCAACCAGGCGCTGCGCCAGCTCAGGAGAGCCCGGAGCCGGATAATGCGTATCGTACAGCGCCTGCGGGAAGCCGCCAAAATCGTGGATCGTTTTCGGTGCTTCCATCGCCGTGACGCCGGTACCGCGCGTAAACCAGTGCGCGGAGACCACCACAATCGCCCGCGGACGCGGTAGCGTTTCGCCCAGATGCCGCCAGGCGCGGGTATAGATGTTATCTTCCAGCACGTTCATTGGGCTGCCGTGGCCTAAAAACAACGCTGGCATTCGGGTTCGGGACATGATGATATCCTTGAGTAGAGGAGATTTGATGCCTTCACATTACGCGCTTTTGCATCAGGATAAACTCAGATAAGCGTGATGATCATCATCAGAAAATTTGAATGTAAGCCGCGGTAAAGGACTCATTTCCCTCTCGCTGCCGGCGGGCGAGATGGCTATGATGAAGGATAATCATCATCAAAGGAGCTGAGTGATGTCATCACCCCTCATATTGACCCTGCTGGCCGGTAGCGCGACCTTTATCGGCGCGATTTTCGGCGTACTGGGCCAGAAACCGTCCAACCGTCTGCTGGGTTTTTCTCTCGGTTTCGCCGCCGGGATCATGCTGCTTATTTCGCTGATGGAGATGCTGCCCGCCGCGCTGAACGCCGAGGGGATGTCGGCGCTGCTCGGTTACGGCATGTTTGTTATCGGCCTGCTGGGCTACTTTGCGCTGGACCGTATGCTGCCGCACGCTCATCCGCAGGATCTGATGTCGCCCGGCGTCCCGCGCCCGCGCAATCTGCGCCGTGCCGCCATTCTGCTGACCCTCGGTATCAGCCTGCACAACTTCCCGGAGGGCATCGCCACCTTTGTGACGGCCAGCAATAACCTGGAGCTGGGTATGGGCGTCGCGCTGGCAGTCGCACTGCATAACATTCCTGAAGGGCTGGCGGTTGCCGGCCCGGTGTATGCTGCAACGGGCTCGCGCCGCAAGGCGGTTTTCTGGGCTGGACTCTCCGGAATGGCCGAGATCCTCGGCGGCCTGCTGGCCTGGCTGATCCTCGGCAGTCTGGTGTCGCCGGTGGTGATGGGCGCCATTATGGCCGCCGTCGCCGGGATTATGGTGGCGCTGTCGGTTGATGAGCTCATGCCGCTGGCAAAAGAGATCGATCCGCAAAGCAACCCAAGCTATGGCGTGCTGTGCGGAATGTCGGTGATGGGATTTAGCCTCGTGGCCCTGCAGGCGATGGGCATTGGCTAGCGCCAAAAACAACAAAGCCCACGGTTAAATGGGCTTTAGAGTACAGCGAAACCGGATTAGCTGGCTTTACGCTCGTGCTCGCGGCGATAGGCCACCAGATCTTCAATGGTGACCACGGCCATATTGTGCTGCTGAGCAAATTCGATGCACTGCGGCGCGCGGGCCATCGAGCCATCGTCGTTAGTCAGCTCACACAGAACCCCCGCCGGCTTGAAGCCTGCGAGAGTCACCAGATCGATAGTGGCTTCGGTGTGGCCGCCGCGGGTCAACACGCCGCCCGCCTGCGCGCGCAGCGGGAATACGTGGCCGGGACGATTCAGGTCAGAAGGTTTTGCGCCATCGGCAATCGCGGCGCGCACGGTGGTGACGCGGTCGGCCGCGGATACGCCGGTCGTGACGCCTTCTGCGGCTTCGATGGTCACGGTGAAGCCGGTACCGTAGGCGCTGGTGTTATTTTCCACCATCATCGGCAGGTCGAGCTGCTTGCGGCGTTCATCGGTCAGGCACAGGCAAACAATACCGCTGCCGTGGCGAATGGTCAGCGCCATTTGCTCAACGGTCATGGTTTCGGCGGCGAAAATCATATCGCCTTCATTTTCACGGTCTTCATCGTCAAGTACCATCACACCGCGGCCTTCGCGCAGTGCATTTAACGCGTGTTCTACACGTTCAAAAGCGGTACCAAAAGAGGAAAGGAGCGTCTGATTCATGGTAAAAAAACCTCATTAATATTATGGTTACCAGAATCAGGGCAGTCTTAGGAGTGCCGGTTAAGCGGCAAAAAAGTCAACGCAAGCGGATCGCAATCCGACTGAGCCGTTACTCTCTCCCATCCGGACTCTAACCGTCGGCCCCGGAATTACACCGGATCTGCTGACCTTTTTGCTTTCGCAAAAAGCGCTCGCGGGCTTTCAACGCTAGGGTTGATTTACCGCCGGTGGGGAATTTCGCCCCGCCCTGAGAATAAGCAAGGTAACTATAACGCTATTGATTATCCTCGGCAATGCATAAGCTTCAAACATTTCTGGTTTATAGGCAGCGCCGATCGCACTACAATGGACGGTAAATCGACCAGAGCAGGAAACCACCATGATTGACCCGAAAAAAATTGAACAAATCGCCCGCCAGGTCCATGAATCGATGCCGAAAGGCCTTCGTGACCTTGGGGAAGACGTGGAGAAGAAGATCCGTCAGGTGCTCCAGTCGCAGCTGACCCGCCTCGATCTGGTCAGCCGTGAAGAGTTTGACGTGCAGACTCAGGTGCTGCTGCGCACGCGCGAAAAGCTGGCGTTACTCGAACAGCGCATTAGCGATCTGGAAAGCCGAACGGCCGCGCCGAGCGTTGAAGAGAAGCAGTAAAAAAACGGGCCATCAGGCCCGTTGTTGTATCAGTGTTCCAGCTTTCGCGCCGGCGCCTCTGGCTGGCTGACCTGACGACAGTAGAGCGCATACCGCTGGCAAAACCATTCACGATGCTCTTCATCCATATTGCCGACGATGGCCTCAAGATCGACAACGTGGCCTTGCGCATGCATCCTGGCAAAGCTCAGCGCCAGAAAGTCAAAATTCTTCATTGAATACAGTTCGTTATGGTTCATCCGCATACTCCTTCAGCCGTGGGTGTTCTGAGTGGTCATATGCTTTACTGACTTCAGTATTTATCCTTACGTTAACTTTTTTTGCGCGAAAAATGCGCAAAACAAGAACAATTATTGCGCTGAATCATTTCTGCCATCAATTAAATAAAAAAGGCCCGCGATCGGACGATCGCAGGCCTCTTTAAGTACGGCTTTCTCGCTACCCTCCCGGCCGCACGATGCTTACCGGGACGATGGTCGAGCCGCCGCTCGGCGGGGAAATATTACTTCCCGCTATCTTTCTGGATCTTCTTGATGATGTTGGTGGTCGAACAGCCATCTTCAAAATTGAGCACCAGCACCTCGCCACCGTTTGCCCAGACCTCTTCGCTCCCGGCAATCTGCTCTGGCCTATAGTCCCCGCCCTTCACCAGCAGATCCGGCAGGATCCCGGCGATCAGACGCTGCGGGGTGTCCTCTTCGAAAGAGACCACCCAGTCAACGGCCTCCAGCGCGCCCAGGACGATCATCCGCTGCTCCAGCGGGTTCACCGGACGGGACTCCCCTTTCAGACGTTTTGTCGACGCATCGCTGTTAACCGCCACAATCAGGCGATCGCCCAGCTTGCGCGCGTTTGCCAGATACGAAACGTGGCCCGCGTGCAGAATGTCAAACACGCCGTTGGTCATCACCACTTTCTCGCCGCGCTTGCGCGCCGCGGCCACCGCCTGCTTGAGCTCTTCTTCATTCATCACGCCAAAACCGGTCTCCGCGCGCCCGCGCACCGCGTTTTCCAGCTCAATCGGCGAAACGGTTGAGGTCCCCAGCTTGCCGACGACCACGCCGGCCGCCGCGTTGGCGAAATAGCACGCCTCTTCCAGCGTGTTGCCTGAGGCGAGGGTCGCCGCCAGTACGCCAATCACCGTATCGCCGGCGCCGGTGACGTCATACACTTCCTGCGCCTGGGTTGGCATATGCAGCGGCGGTTTGCCCGGCTGCAGCAGCGTCATGCCCTGCTCGGAGCGGGTCACCAGCAGCGCGGAGAGTTCAAAATCAGCAATAATCTTCAGGCCGCGCTCAACGATTTCCGCTTCGTCCTTACATTTCCCCGCCACCGCTTCAAACTCAGAGAGGTTCGGGGTCAGCAGGGTGGCGCCGCGATAGCGCTCGAATTCGGTGCCTTTCGGATCGATCAGCACCGGTACGCCCGCATCCCGCGCCAGCTTAATCATCGTCTGCACGCTGGCCAGCGCGCCTTTCGCATAATCGGACAGGACCAGCGCCCCGATAGAGCCCAGCGCCTGCTGAATGCGCTCGTGCATCGGCTGCGGATCGACGCCGGAAAAGCCCTCTTCAAAATCGAGGCGGATCAGCTGCTGGTTGCGCGATAGCACGCGCAGCTTGGTGATGGTCGGGTGGGTCGGTACCGAAACGAAGTCGCACTTCACGTTGACGTCGGCCAGCGCTTTACTCAGCGCGCGGGCGGCATCGTCAATCCCGGTCAGGCCCACCAGTCGCGAGGTCGCACCGAGAGACGCGATGTTCATCGCGACGTTTGCCGCGCCGCCGGGACGCTCTTCGATATTTTCCACTTTCACCACCGGTACCGGGGCTTCAGGGGAAATACGGCTGGTGGGACCATACCAGTAGCGGTCCAGCATCACATCGCCAACCACCAACACTCCTGCTCGTTCAAACTCCGGCAGCGTTACTTTCATTACTCACTCCTGCGAGATGCAAACTTTGCGCGCGATAATAGCACACCCGGTTTTTTAGTTAAGCTATCAACCACTTCTGCCAGCTGGCGCTAACCTGCTCACGTTCATGAGCAAAGGCCTCCGGCGCGACGTTGCCCGGCTGCTCCTGCAGCGCCAGATGGTGCAGCGCATCGCGCAGCGTGGTGTAGGCATGGGTCAGCGCCCGGGCCTCTTCTTCGTCCATAATGTCATTCTGCGCCAGCAGCTCCAGAATGCGCACGTTATCGGACCAGCGCGTCAGCTTCGGCTTGTCGTGGGCATAGCGTAAGACCAGATACTGGGTGATAAATTCAATATCGGTGATCCCCCCGGCATCGGCTTTGATATCAAAGCGATCGCGCTGCTTATTGCCAAGATGGGCGCGCATTTTTTCACGCATTTCCCGCACCTCGGTCTGCAAAGTCGCCCCCTCGCGCTGGCGGGTGAGGATAGCGCGGCGGATCTCATCAAACCGGGTCTGCAGCTCGGGATCGCCGTAGACCACCCGAGCGCGGACCAGCGCCTGATGCTCCCAGGTCCAGGCTTCATTTTGCTGATAGTCGGCGAAGGAATCGGCGGTGGTGACCAGCATGCCCGCGGCGCCCGACGGACGCAGACGGGCATCCACTTCATAGAGGATCCCTGAAGAGGTGCGGGTGCTGAAGAGATGCATAATGCGCTGCGCCAGCCGCAGATAGAACTGACGGCCGTCAATCTCGCGTTCGCCGTCGGTCATGGCCTCCGGCGGGCAGTCGTGGAGGAACACCAGATCCAAATCGGAGCTGTAGCCCAGCTCCCAGCCGCCCAGCTTGCCGTAGCCGACGACGGCAAAACCGCGGCCCTGACGGTCGCGCAGGTGCGTCGGCTGGCCATAGCGCGCCACCATCTGCATCCACGCCTGCTGAACAACCGCGTCGATCATCGCCTCGGCCAGCCAGGTTAAGTGATCGCTCACTCTCATCACCGGCAGCGTGCCGGCGATGTCCGCGGCGGCAATATGCAGCAGCTGCGCCTGCTTGAACTGACGCAGCGCCTCCAGCTGCTGCTCTTCGTCCTCTTCCGGTACGCGCAGTAAATACTGGCGCAGCTCATCGCGATAGGCGTCGGTCGCCGTCGGCTGATAGAGCGTATTCGGGTCCAGCAGCTCGTCCAGCAGCAGCGGATGGCGCGCCAGCTGGCTGGCGACCATCGGCGAGGCGGCGCACAGGGCGATCAGGTGCTTCAGCGCGCCGGGGTACTCGCTGAGTAGCTCAAGATAGGTCGTGCGGGTCACGATGCCGGTCAACAGCGGCGTAATGCGCGCCAGCGGCAGCGGCGCATCGGCGCGGGAGCAGACTTCGCTGAGCAGGTGCGGCATCAGCTGATCCAGCACCTGCCGCCCGCGCGGGCCAATGGTGCGCCTGTCGAGCTCTTTGCGGAAATCGGCGATCAGCGCCAGCACGCTGCGCCGGTCGGTATCATTGAGGTGCGCCAGCGCCGGGCTGGTGTCATCCTCCTCCAGCGCGTCCTGCCACAGCTCGCGCCAGTACTCGGCAAGCTGTTCATCCGGCGACTGCGCTTCGTCATCGCCAATCAGATCGTTGAATACCCGCCTGACGCTGGCCATTTTCTCTTCCAGCTGCGCGCTGAGCATCGCCCAGTCGGCAAAGTGCATTCCCCACGCCAGGCGAGCGCGGTTGAGCTCATCCTGCGGCAGAGTTTGCGTCTGCTCATCGTTGATGCTTTGCAGCAGGTTTTCAAGACGACGTAAAAACAGGTAGGCCTCGCGCAGCCGGGAAGCATCGCCTTCCGGCAGCAGATGCAGCTCTTCGATAGCCGCCAGAGTTGGCAGCAGCGCCCGCAGCTGCAGCGCAGGCTCGCGGCCGCCGCGGATCAGCTGAAAGACCTGGACGATAAATTCAATTTCGCGGATCCCGCCGGCGCCGAGCTTGATATTGTCCTTCAGCCCGCGGCGGCGAACCTCGCGGGCAATCATCCCTTTCATATTACGCAGCGACTGGATCACGCTGAAGTCAATGTAGCGGCGGAAAACGAACGGCCGCAGCATGGCGCGCAGCTCGCTGGCATAGATGCCTTCGTTATCGCCCATGATCCGCGCCTTAACCATCGCATAGCGCTCCCAGTCTCGCCCCTGCTCCTGGTAGTAATCCTCCAGCGCGGCGAAGCTCAGCACCAGCGGGCCGCTGTCGCCAAACGGGCGCAGGCGCATATCCACGCGGTAGACAAAGCCGTCCTGGGTGGCCTGATCGAGGGCCTTAATTAAACGCTGGCCGAGGCGGGTAAAGAACTGGGCATTATCCAGCTCGCGGCGCCCGCCGCGGGTTGCACCGTGCTCCGGCCAGGCAAAAATCAGGTCGATATCGGAAGAGAAGTTAAGCTCTCCTCCGCCGAGTTTACCCATCCCGAGGATCAGCAGCGGCTGCGGCTTGCCTTCGGCGCTGCAGGGCGTTCCCCACTCCCGGCAGCAGGCGGCGTATAGCCAGTCCCTGGCGGCGACAATCAGCGTCTCCGCCAGCGCGCTAAGCTGCTGCAAACTACTCTCTTCGCTGACCAGCGACAGCGCCTGCGCCCAGGCGATGCGCACCATAATCCGGCGGCGGAACAGGCGCAGCTCGCGCATCAGCGCCGCTTCGTCATTCACCTCCGCCAGCGCCGCCTGCAGCCAGTCGGCATAGTGACGCCACTCATCCGCTTCCGGCGGCGAGCTCTCCAGCTCAGCCAGCCACTGCGGCTGGGCGATCAGGCTCTGCTCGACGAAATCGCTGAACGCCATAACCGACTGCGCCTGCGGACTTAACGTGGATAATGGAAAATCCGCTGGTAGTCGGTCTACAACCGTCTGCCAGTGCTGCTGTAACTGCGAAGAAAGCGGCATTATAGGGGTCTCCCTGGCCTGAAATTATCGTTTTCCACTATGCAGCCAGAACGGTTCCGCGGCCAGCGCCTGGCGACGGAAATATTCAATGACGCTGCTGTCCCGGTGCTCAACGGCCCGGCGAAGCTCTTTCCAGTTTTCCAGCCACGGCGATGCGGCGTCGGCGTAAGCGCCGGCTAACAGCTGAACAGTGTCGATCTCGCGCGCCAGCCGCGGAAGCTGACCTTCATACTCGTCGCCCAGCGACTGCAGGAAGGCATTTTTTAATTCTGCCGCCGCCCGCGAAAGCTGAATATCGGCAAAGCGTTTAAAAGATCCGGCAATTTTCTTCTGCCCATTTTCGTTGAGGAACTCGCGCCAGCCGCGGCTTACCAGCCATTCCGTCAGCATCAGCTTGGCGCTCACTGCGGCGATGCTGAACAGCGCCGCCTGCGCATTTTCGGCCTCTGACAGCGCCGCTTCCGCTGCGCTCAGCTGCTCGCGCAGCGCCGCGCTGGCTTTACGCGGCACGATACCGCCAAACAGCGCCAGCGTATGGCGCAGGCGGGCAATCGCGCGCAGAATTTCGCCTTTTGCCGCCGGGTTGCCGCGGCTCAAGACTTCATCATGATAGAGCCAGTGGGCCAGGGCATTTTCCAGCGCCGCCTCCATTCCCTGCTCAACGCTGGCCTTCGCGATTGCCGGCAGGATATCCAGCGCGATCGGCGGCCGTTCGCCGTTGCCATGGGCCAGATGGTAGCCTCGCGCCGCCTTGCTCAGGCTTCCCTGACGCAGCGCGCCGGTATCCAGCAGACGACGGGCGAGGGTCAGGACATCTGCGGTATTGCCAGACAGCAGCTCCAGCTCCAGTTCACAAATCGCTTCCTGATGCTCACCGGCCTTTACCTCGCCGCGATCGAGGGCGATCTCAATCTGGCTATCGCCTTCGCTGACCACCCATTTTTCACGTTCAAAATCAGTGCGGAAGAGCGGCTGTACGCTGTTCTCCAGCTCGGCAGGCAGTTCGCCCTGCGGCCAGACTTCCGCCGGCAGCAGGCTCAGGGCCAGGGCCAGCTCCGGTTTCTCCAGCGGGATGTTGTACTCCGGGCGCTGATGCAGCCCACCCACCACTCGTCCGGCAATTTTCAGGGTCATTTCGTAACGACCGCGATCGCCGCGGATACGCAGCCCCATATCGTGACGGCGCAGCCAGTTATCCGCCGTTTCATAGTAGATATTGAGCAGCTGTCCTGCGGGCGTATGCTGCGCATTGAGCGTATTAAGGTGCTGACGCAGCGTTTCCACACCGCTGTCGGAGACGATAAACTTTAATTCGATTTCTTGCGCCATAACTGAATTCTTCCGCTTCTGTGCTCTGCAGGGAAAATACGGCGAACTAACGCCGATATTTCTTGTCAGTAGATAATATTTTGCGGCGAATCGCCATGCAATGCGCAATTTGCCGGGCCACCTCCTGGATGTTTCCGATTGTGGCGGAAAACTTTGCGTCGCTATGGTGATGCCACTACTATCGTTCAACTTTTTATGACCAAACGATGACCTGATGCCAAAATTACGCCTGATTACGATAACTTTGCTGGCGCTTAGCGCCGCTACGGCGGTTCATGCAGAAGAAAAACGCTATGTTTCTGATGAACTGAACACCTGGGTCCGCACCGGTCCTGGCGATAATTATCGCCTCCAGGGAACCATTAATGCCGGGGAGCAGGTCTCTCTGCTGCAGACCAACGACAGCACCAACTATGCCCAGATCCGCGACGGCAACGGCCGCACCGCCTGGATCCCGCTGAAAGAGCTGAGCAACGAGCCCAGCCTGCGCACCCGCGTACCGGATCTCGAAAATCAGGTTAAGACCCTGACCGACAAGCTAAATAACATCGACACCACCTGGAACCAGCGCACGGCAGACATGCAGAAAAAGGTCGCCGGGAGCGATAACGCCATTAACGCCCTGAAAGATGAGAACCAGAAGCTGAAAAATGAGCTGGTTGTCGCGCAGAAAAAGGTCAATGCCGCCAATCTGCAGCTTGATGATAAGCAGCGCACCATCATCATGCAGTGGTTTATGTACGGCGGCGGCGTGCTGGGCGTCGGCCTGCTGCTTGGTCTGGTGCTGCCGCACCTGATCCCGAGCCGCAAGCGTAAAGACCGGTGGATGAACTAATTCGTCTTCTCTGCCAGACTTACGTATCATCCAGCGCAAAGTGGATACGGGAGAAGCAGGCGTGAAGATTTATTTGGTCGGCGGTGCCGTCCGGGATGCATTACTCGGACTACCGGTCAAAGACAGAGATTGGGTGGTGGTGGGCGCCGCGCCCTCAGAGCTGCTTGACGCGGGCTACCAGCAGGTAGGCCGCGATTTTCCCGTGTTCCTGCACCCGCAAAGCCGGGAAGAGTACGCCCTGGCGCGAACCGAGCGTAAGTCAGGCGCCGGCTACACCGGCTTCACCTGTTACGCCGCGCCGGACGTCACCCTCGAACAGGATTTGCTCCGCCGCGACCTGACGGTTAACGCCCTGGCCCAGGACTCTGACGGCCAGATTATCGACCCCTACGGCGGCCAGTCCGATCTGCGCCAGCGCCTGCTGCGCCACGTTTCACCGGCCTTTAGCGAAGATCCGCTGCGCGTTCTGCGCGTAGCGCGCTTTGCCGCCCGCTACGCCCATCTCGGCTTTCGCATTGCGGACGACACCATGGCGCTGATGCGCGCGATGGCCGACGCCGGCGAGCTGGCGCACCTGACCCCGGAGCGGGTATGGAAAGAGACCGAGAGCGCGCTGGGCACCCGCAATCCGCAGGTCTTTTTCCAGACCCTGCGCGACTGCCGCGCGCTCGGCGTGCTGTTCCCGGAAATCGAGGCGCTGTATGGCGTACCCGCGCCGGCCAAATGGCACCCGGAAATCGACACCGGCCTGCATACCCTGATGACCCTGAGCATGGCGGCGATGCTGTCGCCGGAAATCGACGTGCGTTTCGCGACCCTGTGTCACGATTTGGGCAAGGGGCTAACGCCGAAAGCGCTCTGGCCCCGCCATCACGGTCACGGGCCGGCCGGCGTCAGGCTGGTCGAGCAGCTTTGCGCCCGCCTGCGCGTCCCGAATGAGATCCGCGACCTGGCGAAGCTGGTCGCCGAGTTCCACGATCTGATTCATACCCTGCCGATTCTGCAGCCCAAAACCCTGGTCAAGCTGTTCGACAGCATCGACGCCTGGCGCAAGCCGCAGCGGGTGGAGAAAATTGCCCTCACCAGCGAAGCCGACGTCCGCGGTCGAACCGGCTTCGAGGCCTGCGACTATCCGCAGGGGCGCCTGCTGCTTGAAGCGTGGCATGTTGCCCAGTCGGTATCGACGAAAGAGGTGGTAGCACAAGGGTTTAAAGGGCCGGAGATTCGCGAGGAGCTGACGCGTCGGCGTATTGCGGCCATCGCGCAGTGGAAGGAAGAACGCTGCCCTCAGCCAAAAGACTGAGGGCCAGGGTCTTAGAAGAAGACCACGTAAACAACTGCCGCCACGATAAAGCGGTAGATTGCGAACGGGATAAACGAAATACGTTTAATCAGCTGCAGGAAGGTTTTAATCGCAATCAGCGCCACGATAAACGCCATAATAAAGCCGACGGCAAACATCGGAATATCGCTGGCGTTCAGGAAGCCGATGCTTTTATAAACGTCCAGCACGGTGGCGCCCATCATCATCGGTACTGCCAGCAGGAACGAGAACTCAGAGGCCGCATAGCGGCTCACGCCCATTAGCATACCGCCGGAAATGGTCGCGCCGGAGCGAGAAAAGCCCGGCCACAGCGCCAGGCACTGGAAGCAGCCAATCACGAACGCCTGACGATAGGTCATATCGTCAACGCCTACCGCGCGCGGCTCCTTCGGCTTCAGCACCTCAGCGGCAATCAGCAGCACGCCGCCGACAATCAGCGCGTACATCACGTTTATCGGGTTGAACAGCGACTTAATGGTGTCGTGGAATATCAGGCCCAGCACCACCGCCGGGATCATCCCCAGCAGAATATGGATAAGCGACAGGCGACCGCTGCCCTGCCCTTCATGCGCAGGTGGTTTACCGAAATGAATACCGATCAGGCCAAACAAACGACGCCAGAACATCACGACAACGGCAAGAATAGAACCTAACTGAATGACCACCTCAAACGTATTTGCAGTATCACCTTCAAACCCCAGCAGATGGCCAACAATAATCATATGACCAGTACTGGAAACAGGTAAAAACTCTGTCAAACCCTCAACCACACCCAATATTGCCGCCACCAGCAGCGAGTGTATATCGCTCATCCAATAAACCCTTTAAAAGTAAAATGAAAAAACCAGGCACTACGAGCCATGCCATCAGGCGTCATTGGGGCAGCCAGCTAGGCCTCGGACGGCGCGTCAATTCCGGAGCGTACACGGAGTACGCGAGGAATTCGAGCCCCGTTCAAGGAGAAGATGGCAAATAAAATAACCTGATGGCCGGCACTAAGACCTGTATAAGCCCAAATTGTTTAATCAATATGACCTTAAAAGTTTTGTTTCAGATTAAGGCCACGCTCAATGATGACGCCAACGTTGGCCGCGCGGGCAACCGCTCCCGGCTTGCTGACTTTAATTCGCACCCACGGCGAGGAAAATTTTGCCAGCAGCAGATCGGCAATCTCTTCAGCGACGCGTTCCACCAGCGCAAAGCGGCCCCCCTCAACGTGGCTGATAACCAGCTCGCTAATATCGGCATAGCTAAGGCAATCGCTCACATCATCGCTGGACGCCGCCTTGCGGTTATCCCACGCCATTTCGATATCGAACACCAGCTTCTGTTCAATGGTTTGTTCCCAGTCATAAACACCGATAGTGGTGATTACCGAAAGTTGCTCTATAAATACAATATCCATCACGACCTGCCTGCTTTTTGGCTAAACCGGATACCACTTCCGGCGAATTATGCGTATTATCCACAGATGCAAAGACATCCCCTAAATAATTTGCGTTGCAGGAAGGCGGCGGCGCAGCGAGCTTCCGGGAGCATAGCATCACTATGTATCCGGACGCGCGAGGAGAGCCAACGCACCGGCCGCGCCAAGGATGACGGGGATAAAACGACACTTTCAAAATGGAACAGCTGATGAGTGCAATCGCGCCTGGACTCGTTATCCTTGCCTACCTCTGCGGCTCAATTTCCAGCGCCATTCTGGTTTGCCGCCTCGCCGGCCTGCCCGACCCTCGCGATAGCGGCTCGGGCAACCCCGGGGCGACCAACGTCCTGCGAATTGGCGGCAAGGGAGCGGCCGTAACGGTGCTTATTTTCGACGTGCTCAAAGGCATGCTGCCGGTCTGGGGCGCGTGGGCACTCGGTCTGACCCCTTTCTGGCTGGGCCTGGTGGCGATCGCCGCCTGCATTGGTCATATCTGGCCGGTGTTCTTTAATTTTCGCGGCGGCAAGGGCGTTGCGACCGCCTTCGGTGCCATTGCCCCCATCGGCTGGGATTTAACCGGCGTCATGGCCGGAACCTGGCTCCTGACCATTCTGCTCAGCGGCTACTCTTCGCTCGGCGCCATCGTCAGCGCGCTTATTGCGCCGTTCTACGTCTGGTGGTTCAAGCCGCAGTACACCTTTCCGGTATCGATGCTCTCCTGCCTGATCCTCCTGCGCCATCACGACAACATCCAGCGCCTGTGGCGTCGCCAGGAGACCAAAATCTGGGCCCGGCTGAAGAAGAACAGGAAAAAACCGCCGCAGAAATAACCGCCACGCCCGGCGCCGCCGGGCACGATTTTCCCCGACAATATCTTTTGATTCCCCGTCCTGACAGCCAATCATTCCACCGCGCTGCCGCTTCAAAGATAAACCTTTCGCAACAATCACTTAGTTATGTCTTATAACCAAAAATGATTTATTGGCCCGCCCGCCGATGTTTACTCTGAATCTCCTGATAAGACATAACAGAACAATAATATGACAGACGTAATCAATTCGGCGCCGATTGCTGCGGCAGGGTCGCCCGACGGGGAAGTTAAATGGATACGCGGCGCGGCGGACGTTTCGCGCCTGATTAACGAGGGCAGCAGCGGGCGCAACAACGCGCGCATCGTCATGGGCATCGCGCTGGGCGGCATTCTTCTCGATGC
>NZ_JAQGFU010000440.1:0-1175 GCF_030078455.1 Klebsiella sp. Ech2A
CCGCCAGCAGCCGCCCTTGCTCCAGCGCCCTGGCGGGCGGAAGGTCCGGCAGCGTATAGCCGCTTTGGATAATGGCTTTATGGAATAGCCCTTTGGCCTTCGGCGAGACCATCAGCGACAGCACGCTGCGCGCGCCGGCCGATTCGCCAAACAGGGTGACGTTTGCCGCATCCCCGCCGAAGGCGTGAATGTTTTCCTGCACCCACTGCAGGGCGGCAATCTGATCGAGCAGCGCAAAGTTATATATCCGCTCGTCCTCCTCGCCCTCCAGCGCCGGGTGCGCGAAGAAGCCGAGATGCCCCAGCCGGTAGTTCACCGTCACCACCACGACGTCCCGGCCCGCCAGCGCCTGCCCGTCGTACGGCGGCAGGCTGCCGGCGCCGATGGTAAAGCCCCCGCCGTGCAGCCAGACCATCACCGGCAGCGGCTGGGTGCGGGCGGCAGGTGCCCAGACGTTGAGATAGAGGCAATCTTCCGAGAAGCGCCCGGGATCGCCGCCCCCCAGCTCGCGGCAGTACTCAACGTCCTGCCAGCTGGCGGCGGAGAAGGCGTCGGCCCGGCGGACGCCCTGCCAGCGCGCCGGCGGGCGCGGGGCGCGCCAGCGCAGTTCGCCAACCGGCGGCGCGGCGAAGGGGATCCCGCGCCAGATGTGGATCCCCTGCTCGGCGATCCCGGATAACGTGCCCTGGCGGGTTTTCACCAGCGGCGTAGACGGATTCTGCATGACCTGCTTCCTTTTACGGTTTATGCCAGCAGAGTACCGGTTTCAGAGCAGACCGCAACGCCGTTTACTGCGATCCTCCGCCTGCTGATAGAGCGCAAACTCGTCGAGTACCGGGCAGCCGAGGGCCGCTTCGAAGGCGTCGCGGCTGGCGTTGCCGTGGCTGCGGGCCTGGGTTTCGTTACCCAAATTAGACTGGAAAATTCCCGCCGCGCTCACCGGCAAAAAGTCTTCATAAATAATCGGTTGGGCAATCAGCCAGCCGCGCTCAATCAGCGGCTGCGGATCGTCGCCCGGGCCGAAAGCCTGACGATGGGCTTCTCCCGCCGGCGTCAGCCGATAGCGGAACCACGCCAGCCCCTGCTGGCGCAGCAGAAACTCGCTGTCCGGAAACTGGCTGAACACATCCTGCAGGTGACGCTGATGCTGGAGGTTGTCTTTACCCACCCCGGCC
>NZ_JAQGFU010000441.1:0-1140 GCF_030078455.1 Klebsiella sp. Ech2A
CATCACAGCAAAATTAACTCCAAGCTGCCGCACACCGCCACCCAGGTGAAATGGCACCAGGATTTTCTCTTCACGCCGCACAGCAACGACGACATCATCACCGCCCTGCTGATGGTCAGCGACGTGACGCCGGAGAACGGCCCGCTGAACGTGGTGCCGGGAAGCCATAAGGGGCCGCTGTGGTCGCACTGGCAGGAATCGCGCTTCACCGGCGCGGTGGATGACGAGGTGGTGGCGACCCACTGCCAGCAGCCCGAGGCCTGCTTTGGCCCGTCCGGCTCGGTGTGCTTTATGCATACCCGGCTGCTCCACGCCTCCAGCCCCAATGAAACCGACCTGCCGCGCACCCTGTTTATCAGCGTTTACGCCGCCGAAGACGCCCTGCCGTACGGCGACAACCCGCTGCCCAGCGCCCACGCCGGACAGCTGGTCGCCGGCACGGAGAGCGGGCTGGTGCGCAGCGCCGCCAACCACGTTCGTCTGCCGCAGAAGCCGCGCGGCGCCTCGTTTTTCGTACAGCAGGCCGGAAACGACCCTGCCAGCATGTGATTGCCCCCCACTTTGGAGATCTCTATGAAACGTTTAAATACCCTGCTCCTCTGCACCGCTGGCGTACTCGGCGCGACCGGCGCACAGGCGGCCTTTCAGCAGCCGGGAAAAATCATTGCCGGTTCGGATATGACCTTTTTCCCCTACGAATATATTGAGAACAACAAGCCCGTCGGCTTTGATATCGAGTTTCTCGCCGGGATTGCCAAAACCATGGGCCGCGAGGCGGTCAACCTCGATACCCGCTTCCCGAATCTGATCCCCGGTCTGCAGGGCGGACGTTTCGATATCACCAACTCGTCGATGTATATCACCGCCGAACGGCTGAAGGTGATTGATATGGTTCCGTACCTGAAAAGCGGCGAGTCAATCCTCGCCCTCAAGGGCGCCAGCTATCAGCCGAAGACGCCGGAGGAGTTTTGCGGCCATAAGATTGGCTCAATGGGCGCCACCTCGTGGCTGGCGCAGCTGCAAAAGCTCTCCGCCGACTACTGCGTGAAAAAAGGGCTGCCGCCGATTGCGCTTAGCGAATACGCCACCGACCCGCAAACCACCCAGGCGCTGCTGTCGCGGGCGGTGGAGGCGCAGATC
>NZ_JAQGFU010000442.1:0-1138 GCF_030078455.1 Klebsiella sp. Ech2A
GATAAAAGCGGCCAAAGCTGGTACCACAGACAATCGCGCGGCGGCGGGGTGTCGAAGCTGGAGTCATATCACCCCCTGCTCTGGCTGCCTGTCCGGCAGATACTGGCTGATGTGGGTGCCCGCATGCAGCCGCGTGATATCAGCCAGCACGGTCGCCGGGTTCAGGACGCGATCGGCAAAATGCACGCCCGGCACAATCTCGCCGCGCATCAGGCTCAGAACGGTACTGACGGCGGTGGCGGCGGTGAGCGCCAGGCTGCTGTCCGTGCGCACCACGACGCGCCGACGCGGCTCCCCCTCCTGCTGCCAGTCAAACACCATCTGGTAATAAGGGGCGTAGCCCGCCAGATCGATTTCGCTGGCCTTCTCCACCGCTGCGCGGGCCAGGGCGAGACTCTGCGATGTGCCATCCACCTTGCCGCGCAGCCCGGTCAGGGTTTCCCGCAGGCATTG
Source organism: Klebsiella sp. Ech2A (assembly GCF_030078455.1). Lineage (NCBI taxonomy): Bacteria > Pseudomonadati > Pseudomonadota > Gammaproteobacteria > Enterobacterales > Enterobacteriaceae > Klebsiella > Klebsiella sp. Ech2A. The sequence continues at coordinate 454 of NZ_JAQGFU010000442.1, forward strand.
ACCGCTGAAAACGTTGTACCAGCTCAGCGCGGAGAGATGATGGCGCAGCGCCAGCCGCTCGGCGTCGGCGCTCAGCCAGGGCAGTAACGTAACCTGACCGCTGAAATGCGCCAGCGTATCCGTCTGCTGCGTTGACAGAACGTGGCGGGCGCGACGGCCGAGGCGCCAGCCGGCACCGGCTTCTCCGTACCAGTAATCGCTGCCCTGCAACGCATTACATTGTTCATTTAGCGACAGCACCAGATCGGTGGCCGCCGCGCCGCTCACCTGCTCAATGCCGCCGCTGTAGACCGTCAGCTCGCCGCCGGCACGCTGGCTCATCCAGCCAGGCACCAGATTTGCCAGCCCGGGCAGCATCCCGGCGGAGAGCACCGCAGTCCAGTGCTTATCGCCGGCAGGTTGCCCCTGCAACAGATGCCATGCCGGACCATCGCCTGAGACATCCACATAATGCGCATGCGCCGAGGCAGCAGTACGCGCCACCCGATCGAGCACCTGATAGGAGGGACCGGCGCAGTTCACCACCGCGACGCAACCCCGGAAAAACTCGCGAAGCGCCTCCTCCTGCCATAGATCCACCGGCCGAGCCTCCGCATCCAGCCGCGTTGCCAGCTGCCGCAAGGGATCGAGACGGCGACCGCCGAGCCGCAATGCAAATCCGGCCTCAGCCAGCCAGCGGCTGACA
>NZ_JAQGFU010000443.1:0-1101 GCF_030078455.1 Klebsiella sp. Ech2A
GCGGCCGCGGCCAGCAGCATCGCGGTATGGCCATCGTGGCCGCAGGCGTGCATCACGCCGGGATTGCGGGATTTGTAGCTGACCTCGCCGAGTTCGGTAATCGGCAGGGCGTCCATATCGGCGCGCAGGCCGATTACCGGGCCAGGACCGTTCTCCAGGGTCGCCACCACCCCCGTTCCCGCCAGCCCCGTATGCACCTGCAGGCCAAAGGAGGCCAGCAGTTCGGCGACGCGACGGGAGGTTTTCTGTTCCTGATAGCCCAGTTCAGGGTAAGCATGAAAATCGCGTCGCCAGCGAATAGCCTCGGCGATGGATGAAGGCGATACTGCCATGTCGTACTCCTTTCCTGCACAGCATCAGCGCTGAGCGAGGGTTGTTATCGGTATGCATTTTATCCATGCGCCCCGCGAGCGCCGGGCTGCTCTATGAGTTATATCCTTTCGCCAGCGCGCTGACAACTCTCGCTAAACGTCCGCCCGGCGGCCTTTGGCGAGCGGCGCGGCCCTCTTCTCAATTAATGGTAGCCATTTCAACGGTGACAGAAGCCATATGATTAACTAATATGCAGGGCTGTTGGCAATTCGCCAGATTATCCACCTGTTGACTTCCGTTATCGGGAATAAAATGTTTAACCCAGACCACAATCGCTTGGCGCCCACGCTGGCGATGATCATGGCCGCCTCGCTGGTAGGCTTTATCACCGGCTATACGGTGCCGCTTATCAGCCTTGAGCTGGCGCAGCAGCAAATTGATACCCTCTACGTTGGCCTGCTGGCCGCGCTGCCGCCGGCGGGCATGATGCTCTCCTCCTTCCTCTCTCCCGCGCTGTGCCGCCGTTTTGAGATGGGCCTGCTGCTCAGCGCGAGCCTGATCCTGCTGGCCCTGGCGACGGTTGCCTCCTGCCTGACCGCCGATCTGCCGCAGCTCCTGCTGCCGCGCTTCCTGACCGGCCTCGCCTCGGGGGTGATTATCGTGCTGGGAGAGAGCTGGATAACCGGCGGGGCGGCGGGCAAAAATCGCGCCACCCTGACCGGGATTTACGCCTCAGCGTTCCCCGGCTGCCAGCTGGCCGGGCCGCTGCTGATTTCCGCCGGCCCCGCC
>NZ_JAQGFU010000444.1:0-1094 GCF_030078455.1 Klebsiella sp. Ech2A
GGCCCCCCCAAACCGGTACGGCTCACCAACCGCCTGCGCAACCTGGCCGCCGGCGCGCTGGCCACGCACCTGCTGGTGAGTGACAGTGTCACCGAAAGGGCGGCGGCGGTGAAGATCCTCCAGCGGGAAGCCACCCCCGAAATGAGCGGCCTGCTGCAGCAGCGGCTGGCGGCAGAAACGGATGACGGAGTCAAAACGCAGCTGGAGATGGCGCTGGCTCGCCTTCAGCTGAGCAGCCCTGCCAGAGAGCAGCGGCTGGCGGCGGTTGAGCGGCTGGGCCACTCCTCCGACCCCGAAACGCAGGCGCTGCTGATGCCCTTTACCGACGCGCAGCATGAGCCTGACGCCGGCGTACGCAGCGCGGCGGCCGACAGCCTGCGCCAGATTAAGCAGCGGCTGCTACTGGGGGAAATTCTCGGCCAGGCCTTTATGGGGCTGTCGCTCGGTTCGGTGCTGCTGCTGGCGGCGCTGGGGCTGGCCATCACCTACGGGCTGCTGGGGGTCATCAATATGGCCCACGGCGAAATGCTGATGATCGGCGCCTACAGCTGCTGGCTGGTGCAGCAGGCGCTGTCCCAGTTCGCCCCGCAGTGGCTGGCGCTCTATCCGCTGATTGCGCTGCCGGTGGCCTTTCTGGTCACCGCCGGGATCGGCATGGCGCTGGAGCGTACCATTATTCGTCATCTCTACGGGCGCCCGCTGGAAACGCTGCTGGCGACCTGGGGGATCAGCCTGATGCTCATTCAGCTGACGCGGATGCTGTTTGGCGCGCAAAACGTCGAGGTGGCGAACCCGGCGTGGCTCTCCGGCGGCATGCAGGTGCTGCCCAACCTGATCCTGCCGTGGAACCGGCTGGCGGTGCTTGGCTTTGTGATCCTCGTTCTGTTCTTTACCTGGCTGATTCTGAATAAAACCCGTCTGGGCATGAACGTGCGGGCGGTGACGCAGAACCGGGCCATGGCCGCCTGCTGCGGCGTGCCGACCGGGCGGGTCGATATGCTGGCGTTTGGCCTCGGCTCCGGGATCGCGGGCCTGGGCGGCGTCGCGCTGTCGCAGCTCGGCAACGTCGGTCCGGAGCTCGGCCAGGGCTACAT
>NZ_JAQGFU010000445.1:0-1090 GCF_030078455.1 Klebsiella sp. Ech2A
CAGGGGCCGCCGCTGGAAATTTACGATCGCCCCTGCAACACCTTTGTCGCCCGCTTTATCGGCTCGCCGCCGATGAACCTGCTGGCGGGTGAGATAGCCAGCCGCGACGGGGTTCCCGGCGTGCGCTGCGGCGAGCTGTGGCTGGCGCTGCCGGCGCGCTGGCATCGGGCGGCGGCGGCCCAGGGAAGCGCGCCGGTCACCGTCGGCCTGCGCCCGCAGGATATCCAGCCGGCCCCCGACGGCCTGCCCGGCACGGTTAACATCATGGAGGTGACCGGAGAGTCCACCCTGCTGCATCTCGACTGGCAGGGATTCCCGGTTCACGTGCAGGTCGCCGGACGCATCGACGCCCGGCTCCAGCAGCCGCTGAATCTCGCCGCCCGGCGCGAGAAGATCCACCTCTTCGATGCCGCCAGCGGCGAGCGGCTGGTGGAGGAGGACTAGCCGACGCGGGTGCCCCGGACGGCGCCCGCGCTCTTTTCGGCGAAACAGGGTAAGTAGCGGATGCCGGCGATGACACCGAGCGCGGCGCAGACCATCAGCGACGTCCCCAGCGATTGCCCCCAGCCGACCAGCGCTAGCCCAAGGCCAATCAGCAGGTAGTAGGCGAGACCGAAAATGGCCCCGGCGGTGCCGCGACAATCGCCATAGGCGCCGAGCGCAGATCCCAGCACCAGCGGGATCGCCATGGCGAAAGCGAGCGCCACCCCGGCCATCGGCAGCAGGAACCAAAGCGAGTCGCGCCACAGATACACCGCCGCACCGGCGGCCAGATGGAGCCAGCAGGCGAGCAGCAGCATCCGCCCCTGAGTCACGCCCCTGCGCAACAGCCGGCGATTGAGCAGCGCCCCGACCAGGGAGCCGCCGGCCAGCGCTATGCCGCTGTAGCCAAACGCAGCGACCGGCAGGCGCAGCTTGGCGAAGATAAACGGCGCCAGGCTGTAGTAGCTGAACAGGCTGACGTTGAACGCCGCGACCAGGATAACCGCCAGGCCAATCTGCCGGTCCCTCGCCATCCGGCGCAGCACCGGCAGAAACGCCGCGTTCGCCTGCCGCGCCGGCCGCGTCTCCGGCAGCAGCCAGCCGCACA
>NZ_JAQGFU010000446.1:0-1086 GCF_030078455.1 Klebsiella sp. Ech2A
ACCTTGCTGAGCAGCCGCAGGATGAGAATAACCCGACTCTTACCCGCCGCAGAAAGCTGAGCGCGCTGGCCTTTGCGGCAACGATTATCGTGATGGCGGTGGTGGGGGTGGTCATTAAGGCCGGCTTTAGCTTCGCTATTATCGTGATGCTGCTGGTGGCGCTGATTACCGGCCTGGTCGGGGGGCTGCGGCCTACGCAGATCCTGCAGGCGCTGTATCACGGCTGCGGTCGGCTGGTGTGGATGTTCCTGCTGTACTGGCTCTACAACCCCATTCTTGAACTGATGGACGGGCTGCACGCATACCAGGGGCTGCTGGACTACACCCAGCCGCTGCTCGAGGGGATCTCTCCCGCCTGGCTGTGCTTTAGTATTTTTGCTTTTAATATTATTGGCCATGTCCCCGGCGCGGCGGTAGCGCAGATGACCTTTACCCATAAGATTTTCGGCCCGATGCTGATGGCGGCAGGCGTCCCGCCGCAGGGGACGACCGCCGTGCTGCTGGCATCATCGCAGGTTGACTGGTTTGGTCCGTTCCCGTCGTCAGATATGTTTGGACAGATGGGGCTGGCGCAGTCCACGCATTTGAAATATATGCTCTACAACGGCTGGGCCATCGTGCTGGCCAATATTGTTCTCTTCGCCGTGCTGTTCCAGGTTCTGGTGTAACAGCCGGCTAGCGGGCAGCGTAATTCTGCCCGCTAGCGTCCGCCGATATGCGCCATGAGCCGATGTTTTACTTTTCTCCCCGCAATACCCACCGTAAAATCAAATATATCTCTTTCTTGCATCCCGGTATTTATGCAGACCTTTGCTCAAATTCAACGGCGCCGCAGCCGGCGCTGGCTCGTTGCTTTACTGCTGCTGCTGCTGGCGATGATGGCCGCCAGCCTCTGCGCGGGCGATCTCTGGATCCCGCCGCAGGAGTGGCTCAGCGGCAGAGGGCAGCTCTTCATCTGGCAAATTCGCCTGCCGCGCACCCTGGCGGTGCTGCTGGTGGGCGCCGCTTTAGCGCTCTCCGGGGCGATCATGCAGGCGTTGTTCGAAAACCCGCTGGCGGGGCCGGGGCTGCTGGGGGGCTCTAACG
>NZ_JAQGFU010000447.1:0-1069 GCF_030078455.1 Klebsiella sp. Ech2A
AGGGGTGGCCGCCAGGCCGGCGTGGCCGGAGGTGCGCGGCGTGGCGGAAGTGATGGACATGCACGGCGTGCTGCACGCCAGCGAGCGGATGCAGGAGATAGTCCAGGCAGGCCTCAACAGCGGCAAGCTGATTGAAGGCCACGCCCGCGGGCTGAACGGCGCGGATCTGCAGGCCTATCTGGCCGCCGGCGTCACCTCCGATCATGAGCTCACCTCAGCGGAGGATGCGCTGGAAAAGCTGCGCGCCGGCCTGACGCTGCAGATCCGCGGCTCGCACCCCTATCTGCTGGAGGATATCGTCAAGGCGCTGAAAACCCTGCCGCACCTCTCCTCGCAGATCACCGTCTGCACCGACGACGTGCCGCCGGATATGCTGCTGGAAAAAGGCGGCATTATCGCCCTGCTCAACCTGCTGATCGGGCACGGCCTGCCGGCCACCGATGCCCTGCGCTTCGCCACGCTGAACGCAGCGATCCGCCTGCAGCGCCATGACTTAGGCTTGATTGCCGCCGGCCGCCGCGCGGACCTGGTGGTGTTCCCGGCGCTGGATAAGCTGCAGGCGCGGGAGGTCTACGTCGCCGGGAAGCTGATTGCCCGGGACGGGAAGCTGTGCCGGCCGATCCCTGCGGCCACCGGCGTCGCGCCGCCGCGCGATACCCTGCAGCTTGCGCCGCTGAGCGCCGAGGACTTTATCCTTAAGGTGGGCGGTATTCACCACGGCGTCGCCCGCCTGCGGCATATTCGCGGCGCGCGCTTTACGCAGTGGGGAGAAGTTGAGGTGCAGATCCGCGGCGGCAAAGTCCAGCTGCCCGACGGCTTTAGCCTGATTTGGGTCAAGCACCGCCACGGTCGCCATCAGGCGACGCCGCAGATTGCCCTGCTTGAGGGCTGGGGCGAGCTGCGCGGGGCGATTGCCACCAGCTACTCCCACGACTCGCACAATCTCGTGGTGCTCGGGCGAGACGCCGAAGAGATGGCACGGGCCGCCAACCGGCTGATCGCCTCCGGCGGCGGCATGGCGCTGGCGCAGCGGGGAGAGATTCTGGCCCCCGGCGCCATGCCGATTGCC
>NZ_JAQGFU010000448.1:0-1046 GCF_030078455.1 Klebsiella sp. Ech2A
GGGGGGCCTCACCGGCCCCGGCACCCAGACCACCCCGGGCCGAACGCCGGTGGTGATGCTGTTGACCAGCATGGTGACGGAGCGGCGCATGGTCTCTTCAACGTCAATATGCGGCGCGGTACGGTAGGTTGAGTACATATCAATGGCGTCGATAATGCGCTGGGTCACGTTGCCGTGCAGATCGTAGCTCACGGCTATCGGGCAGGCGTCGCCGACGCAGGCCCGGGCGGCGGCGATCCAGTCGCCTTCGGCATCTTCCAGCCCTTCAACGTACATCGCGCCGTGCATCGCCAGATAGAGGCCGTCAACGGGCAGCGCCGCCTGCAGGCGGGTCAGAAACTCGGTCTTAAAGCTCTCATAGGCGGCACGCGCGACCGGGCCGCCGGGAATGGCGCGGGCGTGCAGGGTGGGCAGAAAGGTCGCCGGATAGTCCTTGAGAAACTGAAAGTAGGGCGCCGCCAGCAGCGCGTCACCTTCGACCGTGCGAAATTCGTCCTCGTGAGTCAGTACCGGATTGAAGGTGCTGCATTCAATGTGTATTCCGCCAACGGCAATGCGCATAGGGACCTCGTTAATATTCAGGAAATAAAACGTGAGTAAGGGCCACGCTTGCGGCAGCAAGCGCCCAACTGTCCTGTTCAAGCGGGCGGTAGATGAGCGGCGTTTTCCCCGCCATGCCGGGGAGCAGATAGGTTTCGATGGCCTGCTGCATCACGGTATTGAGCAGCCCCTGAAAGCTATCGGGCTGATGCGCCAGCATGATCGCCGCCGGATCGTGGGTCTGAATCTGATGGGAGATGGCCATCCCGAGCGCGTCGCCGGCCTGGTGCAGGATATGGATCGCCCCGGAATGTCCTTTGCGGGCCAGCGCCTCGAGCTCGGCGAGGCTGGTGGCCTCGATGCCCTCCATGCGCGCCTGTTCAAAGATGGCGGTCAGGGAGGCCACGGTGTCGAGGCAGCCGCGCTTCCCGCAGCGGCAGGGCTTACCCGCCGGCACGATTGTGCAGTGGGCGATTTCCCCGGCGCCGCCGTGGGCGCCGCCCCAG
>NZ_JAQGFU010000449.1:0-1030 GCF_030078455.1 Klebsiella sp. Ech2A
ACCTCCAGCAGCAGCTCTATCGGCGCGGTTTCGTTGCCGTGGATCCCGGCCGAAACGATCGTCGCCTGCCGCCACGGCCTCTGCGGCAGCAGCTGCAGCACGCCGTCCGCCAGCCAGCGCGCCTCAATTTCCGCGGGAAACGCCCACTCCGCCAGCCGGCAGTGCAGCAAATCATTCACCTTGTCGTCCATTCCCGGCCCCTTAGCGCTGGAAGTCATAGATGCAGCCCAGGCGCAAAATCTGCGTCAGTTCATCAAGGGCTTGATAGACCTCGCTCAGGAGCTGCGGGTCGGCCAGGTCGCGGGCGTGGAGGCGATCGCGATAGTGCTTTTCAACCCACTGCGTGAGCTGCAGATAGCGCGCGTCGTCCATCAGGCTATGCGGATTCACCGCCGCCAGCTCGGCGTGGTTCAGCACCACCCGCAGGCGCAGGCAGGCCGGGCCGCCGCCGTTGCGCATGCTTTCGCGCAGATCGAATACCGCCAGCTCGTCGATCGGCGAGGCGCTGTCGCTCACCAGCCCGCTCAGGTAGTGCCAGACGTTCTCCCGCTGGCGGCACTCTTCCGGCACCACGATCAGCATTTTGCCGTCCGGCTTGCTCAGCAGCTGGCTGTTGAACAGGTACGAGGCGACGGCGTCGTTGAGCCCCACCTGCGCCTGCGGAACCTCAACGCTGACAAACGGAATATCCAGGCGGGCCGCTTTTTCCCGCAGGGTCTCCAGCAGCGCCTGCTGCTGCACAAAGGCCTGCTGATGATGGAACAGCACGTGGCGATTGCTCACCGCAATCACGTCGTTATGGAACACGCCGCCGTCGATGGCCGCCGGATCCTGCTGGGCAAAGACGGTATATTCCGGGTTCAGCCGATGCAGCCTCGCCACCGCCTGGCTCGCCTCCAGGGTCTGGCGCGCCGGATATTTTTGCGGGGCCACGCCGCCGCTGGCGCGCCTGCCGTAGACAAACAGCTGCAGCCCCTGACGGCCGTAGTCGTAGCAGAAGCGGTTGTGGTTTGCCGCCCCTTCATCGCCC
>NZ_JAQGFU010000044.1:0-29131 GCF_030078455.1 Klebsiella sp. Ech2A
CCCCAGAACAGGCTGGTTCCCACCAGCGAAAAGCGCGTCTCCCCGTTGCGCCACAGCGTTTTACAGGCGCTGAAGAAGCTGTGAGTCATCGGCGTGAAGCGCCAGGATTGTCCGGGACGGGCCGCCGGCAGCTTGGGGATCCACAGGTTCGCCACCACCGCGCCGCCGTAGACCAGCGCGCAGAGGGCCAGCGCCGCCAGCACGTGCCAGTCCGCGAGGATGCCGCCCGCCATCGAGCCCAGCAGGATCGCGGCGATGGTCGAGGACTCCATCAGGCCGTTGGCCTTCACCAGCTTATCGCCGGTGGTCAGCTCGCCGAGAATGCCGTATTTCGCCGGGGAGTAGGCGGCCGCGCCGATCCCGACCAGGGTGTAGCCGAGAAACGGATTCACGCCAAAGCAGATACAGCCGGCGCCAACCAGCTTCATGCCGTTGGCGACCATCATCACCCGCCCCTTGGCGAAGCTGTCGGCAAACTGCCCGACAAATGGCGCAAAGAGAATGTAAGCGCCCACAAACAGCATCTGCATCACCGGCTGGCTCCACTCCGGGTAGAACTGCTGCTTCATCAGCGCAAGGGTCGCAAACAGCAGCGCGTTATCGCCAAATGCCGACAAAAACTGGGCGCAGATAACCGCCACCATCCCCTTCGAGTACAGCGAATTGTTAGTGTGTACTGACTCACTCATCCGAATGTTCCGTCTCTTCAACCATACTTTTAAGGGTGACAAAGTCCGGCTTGCCGCTGCCGAGAACCGGCAGCTGCTTCAGCCAGCGAATGTCGCGCGGAACCGCCAGCTCCGGCACGCCGTGCTCACGGGCGTAGCGCAGCAGCTTTTCGCGATTCAGTTCATTATCGGTGGTGAAAAGCACCAGAGCCTCGCCTTTGCTGGCATCCTGCCTGATGGCCGTCCCGTGCATCCGCTCGGGGGAGACCGCCAGCGCCATCTGCTCCACCATCTCCAGCGACACCATCTCGCCGGCAATTTTAGCAAAGCGCTTCGCGCGCCCCTGAATACGCACGTATCCCTGCTCGTCAAAGGTGACGATATCCCCGGTGTCGTACCAGCCGCTCTCCATTTCGCCATGCTGGTTTTCCGCCCCAGGCGCTTCCAGCACGCCCGGGTTTTCCACCCGCAGATAGCCGTTCATAATGTTCGGCCCTTTCAGCTGCAGACGACCGCCCTCTTCAATGCCCGGCATCGCCAGCAGGCGCGCGTCCATTCCCGGCAGGATCCGCCCAACGGTGCCCACCTTCGCCGCCATCGGGACGTTAATCGACACCACCGGCGCGCACTCGGTTACGCCATAGCCTTCGAGGATGCGCAGGCCAAATTTGTCCTGCCACAGCTGCTTCGTGCTGTCCTGAAGTTTTTCCGCTCCGGCTACCACGTAGCGTAGACGATAAAAATCATAGGGGTTGGCAAAGCGGGCATAGTTCCCGAGGAACGTTGAGGTGCCGAACAGCACCGTGCAGTTGCGGTCATACACCAGCTCCGGCACCACGCGGTAGTGCAGCGGGCTCGGGTAGAGGAACACTTCCGCTCCGGTAAACAGCGGCGTGAACAGGCCGACCGTCAGGCCAAAGGAGTGGAACAGCGGCAGCGCCGACATAAAGCGGTCGTTGGCGGTAAAATCGGCGATGGTTTTAATCTGCTCGACGTTGGTAAGGATGCTCTTGTGGCTATGCACCACGCCCTTCGGGTGGCCTTCCGAACCGGAGGTGAAGAGCACGATCGCCGCATCTTCCGGCTGCTGCCTGACCTGCGCCAGCTTCGGCATCAGCAGATGGCTGAAGATCCACAGCTTATCGGCGGCGGTGACGTCGCCTTTTAAATCCTCAAGAAATACCCAGCGCACCTGGGTCAGCTGCTCCGGCAGGTGCCAGAGCTTGCCCTTATCGAGGAAGGTGCGGGAGGTGAACACGGTTTTGATTTCAGCGGCGGTAATCGCGCTGCTCAGGCCTTTTACCCCGGCGGTATAGTTCATCATCGCCGGAATACGCCCGCGCGCGATCGCGCCAAAAATCACCGCCGCGCTGATCCCGGCGTTCGGCAGCATCAGGCCGATTTTTTCGCCCTGCGCGCTGTATTTCTCCAGAATTCGTGCGACAAACAGCGTTTTGGTCAGCAGCTTGCGGTAGGTATCCGGCTGGAAGTTAATATCTTCCACGCAGTTTTTCCGCGCGCCAAAACGGTCCTGAGCCGCCAGCAGAGATTCATACAGCGTTTCCCGCGGGCGCACCGCCATCCGCGCTTCCATCATTATCTGATGCAGCATTTCGCCGGCAATTTTGCGGCGATCGCGGGCCCGCGGCGCTTCCGGCATCGGCAGATGCGTCGGCGGCAGCAGGTGGAGGCGGATGCGCGGGAACGGGCGGCGTCTGACCAGCCCTTTCAGGCGGCTGAACGGCGTCAGCTCGGCGCCTTCGATACGCAGCGGAACAATGGTGGCCTGCGACTTCGCGGCAACGAACGCGGCCCCATCGTAGATTTTCATCAGCGATCCGCTCACCGAGATGCGCCCTTCCGGGAAGATAACCACCGGCCGCCCCTGCTCAATCAGGCGCACGAGGTGCTTAATCGACATCGGTTTGGTCGGATCGAGGGGAACAAAGTCGATAATCGGCGACAGCGCGCGCATGAACCAGCGCTGGCTGATGGAGGAGTACACCGCAAAGACCGGGCGAACGGGAAGAAACAGCGCCAGCAGGACCCCGTCAAGGAAGGAGACGTGGTTCGGGGTAATGAGGACCTTTTTGCCATGCAGAGCCTGCGTGTCACCGGTCAACCTGACCCGGTACATTCCTTTGAACAGCAGCCTGAAAAACGCCAAAAGCATAACAACTCCATCTGACCGGTTATTAAGTCATTGAAGGTTACACGAGAAGGCGGTTGAAAGCAGTGTGGGGGAGAATTTTCACAATAAAAAAAACCTGCGCATCTGCGCAGGCCGGTGCAAGATAATCAGTACGAAAAGCGTACTTAAGAAACTCACCTATCAATACCTCTGGGATCCTGATTGTCCGTTTTTTTAGCCCCGCGACGCCAGCGGTAAAACGCAAGGGAATGAGCCTAAGTGCAACCAGTTATTACCATTTTCGCTAACTGTAACAGCGGCGCATAGAGGCGCGAAAACTGCCGATTTTTGATGACGGGCTGGCCGCAGAGAACATCATCGGGGCGTACGGAACAGCCGTGAAGGGAACATTCCCCGGAACAGATCGAATGAAAAACGCCCCGCTGACGCCCGCCTGCCTGCGCCGGTTTGCCGCGGGCAAAAAAAAACCTGCGCATCTGCGCAGGCTGGTGTAATTAAAGTGGTCAACGTGAAGTCGACTCCACCTATCAATACCTCTGGGATAGTCAGAATATCAATGCATTGAGCGGTGAAACCAGCGAACATTCGCAACAGCTAATCGCAAAGTGTAACCAAAGGTGTGAATTTACCTCCTGCCGTTTCATTCGCCGCGCCGGCTGTGTGTAACTTTGTCACCAGCAAGGCAAACCTGCATCACATTTGCGTTAACCCGTTAGCCCTTACCCTTGAATCTGCCGAGCTTTCCCGTAACATAACCTCAATGTAAACGCTTACCCTATAAAAGGTCTGGTATGGCGACAATTAAGGATGTAGCCCGACTCGCTGGAGTGTCCGTCGCTACCGTATCCCGCGTTATCAACAACTCCCCGAAAGCCAGCGAGGCTTCCCGCCAGTCGGTCAGCACCGCGATGGAAGCGCTGAACTACCACCCGAACGCCAACGCCCGCGCGCTGGCGCAGCAGTCAACGGAAACCGTCGGCCTGGTGGTGGGCGACGTATCCGACCCCTTTTTCGGCGCCATGGTCAAAGCCGTCGAGCAGGTCGCCTACAATACCGGCAACTTTTTGCTGATTGGCAACGGCTACCACAGCATCCAAAAAGAGCGCCAGGCGATTGAACAGCTCATCCGCCACCGCTGCGCGGCGCTGGTAGTGCACGCAAAAATGATCCCCGATGACGAGCTCGCCGGGCTGATGAAGCAAATTCCCGGCATGGTGCTTATCAACCGCATATTGTCCGGCTTCGAGCAGCGCTGCGTGGCGCTGGACGACCGCTACGGCGCCTGGCTGGCGACCCGCCATCTGATCCAGCAGGGCCATACCCGTATCGGCTATCTGTGCTCCAACCACGCGATTTCGGATGCCGAAGATCGTCTGCAGGGCTATTACGACGCGCTCAAAGAGAGCGGCATCGCCATCAACGATCGGCTGGTGACCTTTGCCGAGCCGGATGAAAGCGGCGGCGAACAGGCGATGACCGAACTGCTGGGACGCGGCAGGAATTTTACCGCCGTTGCCAGCTACAACGACTCAATGGCCGCCGGCGCGATGGGGGTGCTGAACGATAACGGCATCGACGTGCCGCGTGAGATTTCGCTGATTGGCTTTGATGACGTGCTGATATCCCGCTACGTTCGCCCGCGGCTGACCACGGTGCGCTACCCGATTGTGACCATGGCAACCCAGGCGGCGGAACTGGCGCTAGCGCTGGCGGACAGGCTCCCGCCGCCGGAAATCACCCATCTGTTCAGCCCGACGCTGGTTCGCCGTCACTCGGTGATCGCCCCGTCGGACAACGACAGGTCGTAGCGGTAGAGGTGCACGGCGGTGGCCGGATAATCGAGGCCCTCGCCGATATAGCGCCAGCCAAAGCGCTCGTAAAAATCCCGGCAGGCGGAGTAGAGATGCAGCTGCGGATAGCCGCTCAGGCGGGCATAGTCGATAACGTGCCGCTGTAGTTTCCCCGCCAGCCCCTGCCCGCGCGCCGCTTCGGCAACGTACAGCGCCGCCATCCACGGAAACAGATCCTGACGGCTGATCAGATCGCAGCGCCAGAGTCCCACCGTTCCCAGCAGAAGCTCGCCCTCAACGGCAATAAAGGTCAGCGGCAGCGCGCCCGGCGTCTGGCTGTGGGCGACGATGCTGGCAAAAAGGGCCTGCGGCAGCGTCTCACCGCCAAAGGCCTGCCACAGCCACTCCGTGACCTGCGGCGCGTGCTGCGGCGCGGCGTACAGAGGCAGAATGGTCATACCGGCTTTCCCTGAAAGATCGGCACCGACTCAAACAGGTAGCCGTCAAAGTCCGGCGCGTCCTCGTCCGACAGCTCCAGCAGGCTGTTTTTCACATTTTCCAGGTGCTGCCACATCGCCTGCCAGGCGCCCATCACGTCGCGGCGGCGCAGCGCGGCAAGAATCGCCTGCCGCTCGCCGAGCCACTTCAGGCGATAGGCGCGGCTGGCGATATGCACGTTAAACTGCTGCCAGAGCGGGCTGCTGTCCATCTGCAGCCAGATACGCTCCACCGTTGCCAGCAGCATCTGGTTTTGCGTCGCCCCGGCCAGCACCAGGTGAAACATCCGCGCGTTATCCTGAGAGGCGTCGTTGCCGGCAATCGCCCGCTGCTCCTGCTCGATAATGCGCTTAAGGTTGTCGATATCGGCGCGCGTCGCCATTTTTGCCGCAAAGGCGGCAATGTTGCTCTCCAGCAGCTGGCGGGCCTGCAGGATCTCAAACGGACCGACGTCGCTGCTCAGCATCTGCTCTTCCTCGCTATCATCCTCGTGGGGAATGCGCATCACGTAAACCCCCGAGCCCTGGCGAATATCGACCGTGCCCTGCAGCTCCAGCATCAGCAGGGCTTCGCGGACGATGGTGCGGCTGACGCCGTAGGTTTCGGCGATATTGCGTTCCGGCGGCAGCCGCGACCCGATGGGGTAACGCCCCTGCGCAATCTGGGCGCGCAAATCATCACCAATTTCCTGGTAGGGTTTCTTTTCCGGCGGAATGATAGCCTTCTCCACAATATCACCTGTGCCTTGTCTGCGAGTGAATCCATATCGGCGCTATCTTAGCAAAATTTACGCCGGGCTAGCGCAACTCATCGTCGATATCCAGCGTCAGCTCGCGGCTTTCGCGCAGCGTGCGAAACCAGCCGGCGGAAGCCTTCGGTCGCCGCGCCCGGCCGTTCTGCAGATCGATTTCAATCAGCCCGTAGCGATTTTTAAAGGCGTTCATCGGCGACACGTTGTCAGTAAACGCCCACAGCATGTAGCCGTGACAGTTGGCACCCGCCTCCCGCGCGAGCAGCGTCTGCCAGAGATGCTCGCTGATAAAGCGAATGCGGTACTCGTCGACAATGGTGCCTTCGTCGTTGCGAAACTGGCCTTCGTTTTCGACGCCCATGCCGCTTTCGGCGACAAACCACGGAATATTGCGGTAATCATTTTTAATCCGCATCGCCATATCAAAGACAATACGCGGATAAATTTCCCAGCCGCGGGAGGCGTTCATTCGCCGCCCGGGCAGCTCGAAGGGCTCGTAATACCAGGCCGGATGGAACGGCGTCTGCGGGTGCCAGGCGCGCGACGGCGCCTTAACCCGGTGCGGATAGTAGAGGTTAATGCCCAGCTCATCCACGGTGTTGTCGCGGATAATCGCCAGCTCTTCGGCGCTGTAGTCCCAGGCGACGTCGTGCTGCGCCAGCAGCGCAAACAGCTCTGGCGGATACTCACCGTGGACCAGCGGATCGAGGAAGATGCGATTATAAAACAGATCGTAAACCTCGGCGGCGCGCACGTCGTGAGCCGCCGCTGAGCGCGGGTAGGTCACCTCAGGATTGAGAATGCAGCCCACCGTCCCGCGATAGTCCTTATCGCGAAACAGCCTGACCACCTTCGCCGTCGCCAGCACCTTATGGTGGTTCCACTGCATCCACGTGCCGGTATTCTGCTCGTAGGGCCAGCGCAGCGCGTCAAGGTAGACGCGGGTTTGCACGACGATCGGTTCATTGAAGGTAAACCAGCGCGTGACCTTGTAATGATAGCGGTCGAACACCTTCTCCGCGTAGCGGACGAACAGCTCAACGACCTTTTTGGCCGCCCAGCCGCCGTACTGCTCCAGCAGATATCCCGGCAGCTCGTAGTGTTCAAGGCAGATCATCGGCTCGATGCCGTTCGCCAGCAGCTCGTCGAACAACCGGTCGTAGTAGGCCGCGTACTCCTCATCAACCGTGACGTTTTCATAGTCGGTCAGAAAGCGCGACCAGTTAATTGAGGTGCGGTAGTGGGTGAGCCCCGCCTGCTTCATCAGCTGGACGTCCTCGCGGAAGCGATTGATAAAATCGGTGGCCACCGCCGGGCCGTAGCCGTTATGCCAGACGTGGCGATCGCGTTTGTACCAGAGATCGGGCCAGGAGTCCTGGCCCTCTTTCTTGCCGCTCCAGCCCTCGGTCTGCCAGGCGGAGGCCGCCGCGCCAAGGATAAAATCGTCGGGAATCGCAATCCTTTTTGTACTCATCATATCCTCAGGCGTTATCGGTTATTTGCGCGTTTTCCGCCTGCCGCTGCGCGGTTTCCAGGCGGCGGGAGGCAATTTTCACAAACGGCAGGTAAATCAGTACCGCGGTGATGATACAAACCAGCTGGGTCACCACCGCTCCCATCGAACCGGCGGTAGAGAGCCAGGCGTTAATCAGCGGCGGCGTGGTCCAGGGCACCATCACCACCGCTTTTCCGGCAAATCCGGCCGCCGTGGCGAAATAGCCGATGCTGCCGGTCACCAGCGGCGTGATGATAAAGGGGATCGCGAGGATCGGATTGAGCATGATCGGCATACCGAAAATGACCGGTTCGTTAATATTGAACAGCCCCGGGCCGATCGACAGCTTGGCGATCTCTTTCATCTCTTTGCGCTTGCTGGCGATCATTACCGCAATCAGCAGGCCGATGGTCAGCCCCGAGCCGCCGATGCTCATATAGACGTCCCAGAACGGCATGGTGATGATGTTCGGCACCTCTTTTCCCTGCTCAAAGGCGCTCATGTTGACGGTGATAGCCCCCAGCAGCAGCGGTTCGCGGATCGGTTTGATCATCTGATTGCCGTGAATACCGATAACCCAGAACAGCTGGGCGACGAACATCAGCAGCAGGATCCCCGGCAGGCTTTGCACCACGCGCTCCAGCGGCTGCTGCACCACCAGGTAAACCGCGTCATACAGATACATGCCGGTCAGCTGATGGAAAATAAAGCCAAAGGTGGCGATGGCGGTGGTGGTAAAAATCGCCGGGATCAGCGCCGAAAACGACGCCGCCACGTTCGGCGGCACGGTATCCGGCATCTTTATCTTCAGGCCCTTGCGCGTCTCCAGCCAGCAGTAAATCTCGACCGACAGAATGGCGATAAACATGCCGAGGAACAGGCTGCGGGTGTCCGAGAACTGGCGCAGCAGCACGTCTTTGACCACGTGCATCTGGCCGTCGACCATCATCTCAACGGTGGTTGGGGTGACGCAGATAAAGCAAATGACCGCCAGCAGGCCGGGAAACAGGCTCTTGATGCCGTTAATGCGCCCCAGCTCGATGCCGATCAGAAAAACGGCGCCAATATTGAGGAAGTTGAGGGTCGCATAGTTTATCGCGCTGGTAATCGGCTTGAGCGCGGCGAGAAACGACAGCGACTGAAAGCTGGCCAGTCCGTTCTTCGGATCCAGCACCATATTTGATATCAGCACCGAAAAGGCGCCAACGATGATCACCGGCATCAGGGTAATAAAGGCGGATTTTATCGCCATGATGTAGCGGTAGCTGTTGAATTTCGTGGCGAAACTCCCCAGTGAGTCGATCAGTTTTTCCTGCAATGCCATAGAGGATACCTCAGGTTTAAGGGCTTTTTTGCGCGCCAGGTGTACAGCCGAACACCTTTTGGCATACCAAAAAATAGTCACTGACGGCAAAAAGTTCTGTGATTGAGATCTCAACGCCTGATTTGGCATCCCAAATTTTTATACCCTCATCATATTGGCATACCGCATTAGCGGGATCGTTTTTACCGCGGCGCAGTTCCTGCAAAAAGCGTGATCCCGATAGTTCTTTGCGCGGCGTAGAGGTCATATCCCCCTGAATGTCTGTGATAAACTGCAAAACACCACGTGATATCAGGAATCGATGAATGGCTACAATGCTGGATGTCTCAATTCGCGCAGGCGTCTCTAAAGCGACGGTTTCCCGCGTGTTGAACGGCACAGGTCAGGTAAAAGAGAGTACCCGTCAGCAGGTATTCAAAGCGATGGAGGAGCTGGGGTATCGGCCGAACTTTCTCGCCCGTTCGCTGGCCAACCGCACCAGTAACAGCATCGGGCTGGTGGTGTCCACCTTCGACGGCTTCTACTTTGGCCGCCTGCTGCAGCAGGCCTCGCGCCAGACCGAAGCCTGGGGAAAGCAGCTGATTGTCACCGACGGCCACGATGCGCCGGAGCGCGAAGAAGAAGCGGTGCAGATGCTTGCCGATCGCCAGTGCGACGCCATCATCCTCTATACCCGCCATATGAGCGAAAAAAAGATCATGTCGCTTATCGACTCCATCGAGATGCCGCTGGTGGTGATTAACCGCGACGTCAGTCTCGCGCGCGAGCGCTGCGTTTTCTTCGAGCAGGAGGATGCCGCATTCCAGGCGGTGAACTATCTGATTGCCCAGGGCCATCGCGAGATCGCCTGCCTGACGGTCCCCATGCACACGCCAACGGGCAAGGCCCGCCTGCAGGGCTACCGTAAGGCGCTGAAAAAAAATGGCATTGCGTGGGATGAGGGAAGAGTAAAATACGGCGACTCAACGATGACCCGCGGCTACGAGCTGTGCCGGGAGCTGCTGGAGGAAAAGACGCCGTTCAGCGCGCTTTTTTCCTGCAACGACGATATGGCGCTCGGCGCCTCAAAAGCGCTGCATCAGGCGGGACTGCGGATCCCGCAGGACGTTTCGCTATTTGGTTTTGATGACGCCCCCAGCGCGAAGTGGCTGGAGCCGGGCCTGTCGACGGTCTATCTGCCCATCGACAATATGATCACCACCGCCATCGATCAGGCGATCAAGCTTGCCAACCATCAGCCGATCGAAACGATCCCGCCGTTTACCGGCACGCTGGTGCTGCGCGAGTCGGTCACGACGGGTCCTGGTTTTAGATCAGATTTGCTCTAAGAGCAGCAGCTCCTGAATGGTCTGGCGACGGCGAATCAGCCGCGCGCTGCCGTTATCGAACAGCACTTCCGGCAGCAGCGGGCGGCTGTTGTAGTTCGAGGACATCGACGCGCCGTAGGCGCCGGTATCGTGCAGCACCAGGTAATCGCCCGGCACCACGTCAGGCAGCAGGCGCGTTTCCACCTTCCCCCCTTCCTGCTGGGTAAAGACGTCCCCGGATTCGCACAGCGGTCCGGCGACCACGGTTTCAACCATCGGCGCCGCGCTAAGATCGCGACCGTCCGCCGCCAGGGCGCTGATGTGGTGGTAGCTGCCGTACATCGACGGACGCATCAGGTCGTTAAAGCCGGCGTCAATCAGCACAAAGTGACGGCTGCCCATCTCCTTCACGCTGCGCACCTGGGAGACCAGCACGCCGGATTCCGCCACCAGGAAACGACCCGGCTCGATCTCCAGCTTCACCGGATGACCAAGATGCTTCGCCACCTGCTCGCGGGCGGCGTTCCACAGGCCGTAATAATGATCGGTATCGATCGCCTCTTCGCCTTCGCGATACGGGATCGACAGGCCGCCGCCGGCGGAGATCGCCTGCAGATCCTGACCAAACTCGATCACCTGACGCACCATCGCGCCGCACACCTGCTCGAGGTGAGCATAATCCACCCCTGAGCCAATGTGCATGTGAATCCCCACCAGCTGCAGCTGATAGCGACGCATCACCTCCAGCGCTGCCGGCAGGTGGCTATACCAGATACCGTGCTTGCTGTTTTCGCCGCCGGTATTGGTTTTCTGGCTATGGCCGTGACCGAACCCCGGATTGACCCGCAGCCACACGCGATGGCCCGGCGAGACTTCGCCCAGCTGGCTCAGCATATCCACCGACCCGGCGTTGACCGGGATCTGCAGCTCCTTCACCCGCTCCAGGGTCGCGTCGTCGATCAGATCGGCGGTAAAGACGATATCTTCCGGATGCTGCTGCGGATCGTAGCCCGCCGCCAGCGCGCGCTCAATCTCGCCAAGCGATACGGAATCGACCTTCACGCCCTGCTCGCGCATCAGGCGCAGGATATGAATGTTTGAGCAGGCCTTCTGCGCAAAGCGCACCACGTCAAACTTACCGAGCTGGGCAATCTGGCGGCGAATAATCTGCGCGTCGTAGACCCATACCGGGCAGCCAAACTCGGCGGGCAGGCGCAGCAGGTTATCTGCTGTCAGGTCGGTATCGGTGGCGTAAAGCGAGCGTGGCATGGTGAACTCCGGCGTTGTTGGCGTTGTGCGTATTTTTTTATGATTACGCCATAGCCAGAAGGGAATAAAAAATATCGTTTTGTCGTGAGTCTATGCAAAAATGATATGGAAACCCCACGCCATCCGAGAGCCGCCATGCCCGCCGTCAATTTGCGCCATATCGAAATCTTCCACGCGGTGATGACCACCGGTAACCTGACCGAGGCCGCCCGCATGCTGCATACCTCGCAGCCGACAGTCAGCCGGGAGCTGGCGCGCTTTGAAAAGGTGCTGGGGCTGAAGCTTTTTGAGCGCGCTCGCGGCCGCCTGCAGCCCACGGTCCAGGGGCTGCGGCTGTTTGAAGAGGTGCAGCGGTCGTGGTACGGGCTGGACAGGATCGTCAGCGCGGCGGAAAGCCTGCGCGAGTTTCGCCAGGGCGAGCTATCGGTGGTGTGCCTGCCGGTATTCTCCCAGTCGTTTTTACCGCTGCTGCTGCAGCCGTTTCTGGCGCGCTACCCGGAGGTCAGCCTGCAGATTGTCCCCCAGGAGTCGCCCCTGCTGGAGGAGTGGCTCTCCGCCCAGCGCCACGATCTTGGCCTGACCGAAACCCTGCATACGCCCGCCGGCACCGAGCGCACGCCGCTGCTGACGCTGAACGAGGTCTGCGTCCTGCCGCAGGGCCATCCGCTCGCCGCGAAGCAGGTTCTGACCCCCGCCGATTTCCACGCTGAAAACTACATCAGCCTGTCGCGGACCGACAGCTATCGCCAGCTGCTTGACGCCCTGTTCCTTGAGCATCAGGTCAAGCGGCGAATGGTGGTCGAAACCCACAGCGCCGCGTCAATTTGCGCGATGGTACGCGCAGGCGTCGGCATCTCGGTGGTTAACCCGCTCACCGCCCTCGACTATGCCGAAAGCGGCGTCGCGGTGCGCCGCTTCAGCATCGATGTGCCCTTTACCGTCAGCATGATCCGCCCGCTGCACCGCCCCGGTTCGGCGCTGGTCGACGCCTTTATTCACCACTTGCAGCACAGCCTCGCGCAGATCCAGCGCCCGCTCGAGACGGTGCTAAGGAAAGCATAAACTCCACCGCGTCCGCGGCGTGAATGGCCGCGGTATCAAATACCGGCAGCGGGCTGCTTTCTACGGGCACCAGCAGGCCAATCGTTTTCATTATTCGCTCCTTTTATGGTTTCCCCCGGTGAAGCAAACTTGTGATCGGCTTTCCACTTCTCTCGCCGATCGTTTCTTTTTAGAAAATTGTGCGATAAATTAAATGAAACATTGTTTCACTTAACTACAGGACCCGCGGATGTTTATTTTTCATAAAGAGACCACGCTCGACGATCTGGGCAACGGCGTGACCCGACGCATTCTGGCGCACGGCGGCAAAATGATGGCGGTTGAGGTTAACTTTGACGCCGGCGCCATTGGTCCGATGCATAACCACCCCCACGAGCAGCTGACCTACGTGCTTTCAGGCGAGTTCGAATTCACCATCGGTGACGAGAAACGCGTGGTCAGCGCCGGCGACACGCTCTACAAGCAGCCGCATATTATGCACGGCTGCGTGTGCCTGAAGGCGGGAACCCTGCTGGATACCTTTACGCCCGTTCGTCAGGATTTTCTGCAAAACTAATCTTCCCCGGACGCGGTGGCGGAAGAGCGGGCATGCTCCCCTCTTCCGCCACCGCGTCCCCTCACGCCCATCATTATTTGTTAAAAAATATGTACACAGATAATCATTAGCCGGGCAATAAAATACCGCACGCCTGCGCCAGGTCACCTTTCCGGCATATCTTCCCAGCCCTTACCAGCCTTACAAAACGCCCGCCATCTCATTTTTTGAAACATCGTTTCGACTTCGATCACACTTCCGCTATGAATTGAATGACTCTGTAATAAATCGCAATAAAATAAATTTAAAACGGCGTTTTATAAAATTAAAGGCGCCGGGCATAGCAAAGCCGAACCGGTGCACGCTCAGCAGGGAGCTGCGGGTGACAACCGTGACAAAAACAGGGTTCAACAAGGAAGGAAGCGCCAGCACAGACACCAGCAACAGATTAACTTTTCCGGCTGCTTTTCAGCGCGGATAGCGCCCACAGCGTGAAGTACGCCGGGTATGAACCGAATCCGTTTTACAAACTCGTAAGCCAGGTAGGTATGTATGAATGAAAACAAGCTGCTGGGATTGGCATGGATATCGCCCTATATCATCGGGCTGATAATCTTTACCGCCTTTCCCTTTGTTTCATCTTTCTTCCTCAGTTTCACTGAGTACGACTTGATGAGTCCGCCGGTCTTTAACGGCATTGAAAACTATCGCTACATGCTGACCGAAGATTCTCTCTTCTGGAAGTCCATGGGCGTCACCTTCGCCTATGTCTTTTTAACCATTCCGCTGAAGCTGGCCTTTGCGCTGGGCATCGCCTTTGTTCTTAACTTTAAGCTGCGCGGCATCGGTTTCTTCCGTACCGCCTATTACATTCCGTCGATTCTCGGCAGCTCCGTCGCCATCGCCGTACTGTGGCGCGCGCTGTTCGCTATCGACGGCCTGCTGAACAGCTTTATCGGCGTGCTGGGCTTCGATCCGGTCAACTGGCTCGGCGAGCCGTCGCTGGCGCTGATGTCGGTGACCCTGCTGCGCGTCTGGCAGTTCGGTTCGGCAATGGTGATTTTCCTCGCGGCGCTGCAGAACGTTCCGCAATCGCAGTACGAAGCGGCGATGATCGACGGCGCCTCGAAGTGGCAGATGTTTATGAAGGTGACGGTGCCGCTGATTACGCCGGTGATCTTCTTCAACTTCATTATGCAAACCACCCAGGCGTTCCAGGAGTTTACCGGACCGTACGTGATAACCGGCGGCGGCCCAACCTACTCCACCTATCTGTTCTCACTCTATATCTACGACACCGCCTTTAAGTACTTCGATATGGGCTACGGCGCGGCGCTGGCATGGGTGCTGTTCCTGGTCGTCGCGGTGTTTGCCGCCATTGCCTTTAAGTCTTCGAAATATTGGGTGTTCTACTCCGCCGATAAGGGAGGCAAAAATGGCTGATATCCAACAAATTTCCGCAGCACGGGACATCGCAGAGCGCGAGGTTGCCAGAACGCTGCGGCGGGAAAAAATGAACGCCAGCATCCGCTACGTGATCCTGCTGTTCGTTGGCCTGCTGATGCTCTACCCGCTGGTGTGGATGTTCTCGGCGTCGTTCAAACCGAACCACGAGATCTTCACCACCCTCAGCCTGTGGCCCGCTCACGCGACCTGGGACGGGTTTATCAACGGCTGGAAGACCGGGACGGAATACAACTTCGGCCACTACATGCTGAATACCTTCAAGTACGTGATTCCGAAGGTGATCCTGACCATTATCTCCTCCACCATCGTGGCCTACGGCTTTGCCCGCTTCGAGATCCCGTGGAAGAAATTCTGGTTCGCCACCCTCATCACCACCATGCTGCTGCCGAGCACCGTGCTGCTTATCCCGCAGTACCTGATGTTCCGCGAAATGGGGATGCTGAACAGCTATCTGCCGCTGTACCTGCCGCTGGCCTTTGCCACCCAGGGGTTCTTCGTCTTCATGCTGATTCAGTTCCTGCGCGGCGTGCCGCGCGATATGGAAGAGGCGGCGCAGATTGACGGCTGCAACTCCTTCCAGGTGCTGTGGTACGTGGTGGTGCCGATTTTAAAACCGGCGATTATCTCGGTCGCGCTGTTCCAGTTTATGTGGTCAATGAACGACTTTATTGGTCCGCTGATTTACGTCTATAGCGTCGATAAGTATCCGATCGCGCTGGCGCTGAAAATGTCCATCGACGTCACGGAAGGCGCTCCGTGGAACGAAATTCTGGCAATGGCGAGCATCTCCATTCTGCCATCCATCATCGTATTCTTCCTGGCTCAACGCTACTTCGTACAGGGCGTCACCAGCAGCGGAATTAAAGGTTAAGAGGGAAATATCATGGCTGAAGTTATTTTCAACAAACTGGAAAAGGTCTACTCCAACGGCTTCAAAGCGGTACATGCTATCGACCTGAAAATCGCTGACGGGGAGTTTATGGTGATCGTCGGGCCGTCCGGCTGCGCCAAATCCACCACCCTGCGCATGCTGGCAGGTCTCGAAACCATCAGCGGCGGCGAAGTGCGTATCGGGGAGAAGATCGTTAACAACCTCGCGCCAAAAGCGCGCGGCATTGCGATGGTGTTCCAGAACTACGCGCTCTATCCGCATATGACGGTGCGCGAAAACCTCGCCTTTGGCCTCAAGCTGAGCAAGCTGCCAAAGGATCAGATTGAAAGCCAGGTTAACGAAGCGGCAAAAATCCTCGAGCTGGAAGAGCTGCTCGACCGCCTGCCGCGCCAGCTCTCCGGCGGCCAGGCCCAGCGCGTGGCGGTAGGCCGGGCGATCGTTAAGAAGCCGGACGTGTTCCTGTTCGATGAGCCGCTCTCTAACCTCGACGCCAAGCTGCGCGCCTCGATGCGCATCCGGATCTCCGACCTGCACAAGCAGCTGAAGAAATCCGGCAAACCGGCGACCACCGTTTACGTCACCCACGATCAGACCGAAGCCATGACCATGGGCGACCGTATCTGCGTGATGAAGCTGGGCCACATCATGCAGGTTGATACCCCGGACAATCTCTACCACAAGCCAAAGAATATGTTTGTCGCGGGCTTTATCGGCGCGCCGGAGATGAACATTCGCCCCTGCAAGCTGGCTGAGCGCGACGGCCGCCTGCATATGCACGTCGGTGACGATCTGCTGCCCCTCAACGATGCCCTGCAGAGCAAAGCCGAAGGCTACAAGGACCAGCCGCTGTTCTACGGCGTGCGCCCGGAGTTCGTCTCTATCTCGGACCAGCCGTTCGCCGAAGGCTGCGGCTCCGGTGAGATGGTGCGCGTGGAAAATATGGGCCACGAGTTCTTTGTCTATATGAAGGTCGCCGATTATGAGCTGACCGCCCGCGTCCCTTCCGACGAGGCGAGGCCGATGATCGAAAAAGGGCTGCATCGTAAGATCTATTACCGGTTCGATCTCAACAAATGTCATCTCTTTGATGCGACGACCGAACAGAACATCTCTCTGTAATCACTGGAGTATTAAAATGAAAAAAGTGCTCTTAAGCGCCGCAATCTCCGCCACTCTGGGCCTGACCGCGCTACCTTCTCTGGCACAGGATGTCGACCTGCGCATGTCCTGGTGGGGCGGCAACGGCCGCCATCAGGTGACCCTGAAAGCGCTGGAAGAATTTCATAAGCAGAACCCGGATATTAACGTCAAAGCGGAATACACCGGCTGGGACGGTCACCTTTCGCGCCTGACCACGCAAATCGCCGGCGGCACCGAGCCTGACGTGATGCAGACCAACTGGAACTGGCTGCCTATTTTCTCGAAAAATGGCGACGGCTTCTACGACCTGAATAAGATGAAGGACGTCATCGATCTCAGCCAGTTTGACGCCAAGGAGCTGCAGTCCACCACCGTGAACGGCAAGCTCAACGGCATTCCCATTTCCGTGACCGCCCGCGTGTTCTACTTTAACGATGAAACCTGGAAAAAAGCCGGCGTCGCCTACCCAAAAACCTGGGATGAGCTGATGGCGGCGGGCAAAGCCTTTGAAAGCAAGCTCGGCAAGCAGTACTACCCGGTGGTGCTGGAGCATCAGGACACCCTGGCGCTGCTGAACTCTTACATGATTCAGAAGTACAACCAGCCGGCTATCGACGATAAAACCAGGAAATTCTCCTACAGCAAAGAGCAGTGGGTCGAGTTCTTCCAGATGTACAAAAAGCTGGTCGACAGCCACGTGATGCCGGACACCAAATACTACGCCTCGTTTGGCAAAAGCAATATGTACGAGATGAAGCCGTGGATCCAGGGCGAGTGGGCGGGGACCTACATGTGGAACTCCACCATCAACAAATACTCCGACAACCTGAAGCCGCCGGCGAAGCTGGAGCTGGGTGAATACCCGATGCTGCCGGGTGCCACCGACGCCGGCCTGTTCTTTAAGCCCGCGCAGATGCTCTCGATCGGTAAATCAACGAAAAATCCGGAAGCGGCGGCGAAGGTGATTAACTTCCTGCTGAACAGCAAAGCCGGGGTCGATACCTTAGGACTCGAGCGCGGCGTGCCGCTGAGTAAAGTGGCGGTGCAGTACCTGACCGAAGACGGCACGATCAAGGCCGACGATCCGGCGGTTTCCGGGCTGAAGCTGGCGCAGTCCCTGCCGGCGAAGCTCTCCGTGTCGCCCTACTTCGACGACCCGCAGATCGTAGCCCAGTTCGGCACCTCTCTGCAGTACATCGATTACGGGCAGAAATCCGTAGAAGAGACGGCGGCGGACTTCCAGCGCCAGTCGGACCGCATTCTCAAGCGCGCCATGCGCTAATTCAGCCCCGCCAAACCTCCCCGCGGCTCCCGCTGCGGGAGGGTTTGTCAGAAGCCCGCCACGAAAGACAACATCATCCCGCCGGGCGCCAGGACCGGCGGTTTTCTTTATCCTCAGAAGAAATACTTGAAGCGCACGCGAGCGCCGTAGCGTTCGTCCGACCCCGCGCTTTTCTCCGCCGATGAATCCAGCCACGAGGCGTAGGCGCCGAGGTAAATATTAAAATTCGCCATATCCATGATATTCGGCAGCAGCCACGAGGCGTGCAGCGTGTGGATGTCATAGCGCCCCGGGGCGAGTACGGCACACTCGTTGTCGCATTCTGCGCTCACGCCCGCCAGATTAAACTGGTCGATTTTGTTATGCGCATAGATGTAGCCCAGCTCCACGCGATGCCATAGCGCGTTGATGCCGGCGCTGAGGTCCTGCTCATCCGCGGCGTCGAGATAGGCGGTGCTCAGATTCACCACCGCGCCATCCTGCGGGTCGGCCTTCAGCGTGTTCCAGCTCATGGTCATGCCGTAGCCGGTACGGCTCGACTGGTCGACCCAGCGGCCGCGTGCGTCCTGATAGCCGTAGGCGTTATTGACGAGGTTACTCTCCATCGCCGCCGCCACCGACCACGCGCCGGATTGCCACGCCACCACCGGACGCACGTAGGCGACGTTTTTCTGGTTTTCCAGCGCGTTGCCATGATAGTTGCGATCGACGAAGAGCGAGCTGCCGTCCTCCACCAGCGTATTCACCTCAAAGTACCAGCTGTCGAGATTTTTGCTCAGCAGGAAGTTGCCGCCGCTGCTGCTGCGTCCGCGCCCCTCTTTCATCATATAGATATAGCCGTAGCCGTCGCTGTAAAGATCGTTCGCCGTATTGCCGGAATATTCAATAAAGGTATCCTGATTTAGCGGGAACATATCGTAGGCTTCAAAGCGCCCAATTTTAATTTTCCAGTCATCCTGCTGGCCAAAGAAAAAAGCCGCATCGTCCAGATTCATCTTGCCATTAATATCCGCCAGCGGCTGTACGCTAAAGCCGGCATACTTGCCATCGGCCCCTTTCCGCAGGCCGTCAAAGCCGAGAAGAATACGCCCGTTAATATCCCAGCGCTCTTTTCCCCCCGGCGCCCAGCTTTTATTCGCGCTGGTTCGCACCGAGGTCAGGCTACCGGTACGGCTGGCGCCGTCCATATTAAACTCAACGTCGCCATAAAACTTTAATTCGCCATAATCATTGACCTGCAGCGCGGGTTTGGCCGCCGCGTTGCTGGCCGCTACCGCCGGCTTCTCCTGACGCTTTAGCGCCCGAATCTCCGCCTCGGCGCTGGTCGCCCGCTGCTCGGTCTCCTGCAGCCGCAGCTCCATTTGCGCCAGCCGTTCTTCGAGCGTTAATGGTTCCTGCGCATTAGCCAGAGGGGTAAATAAAGACGTCAGAAAGCACCCGACCCAGATTTTATTCATCGGTAAACCCTTTTATTATTTAATTAAATGAAATCTTTATTTATACCCTAAATAATTCGAGCAGCGGCAAGAGAGCGGGTTCCCAGGCGCTTACTAAAGTAAGTGACCAGGGTGAGAGTGCAGCCAGCGCATATGCAGCCTGAAGTATGACGGGTATACAGGTAAAGCACGACGATGATGACAATAATAACCCGCCCATCGTCGCAGACGGGTTATTAACGGCATAATAAAACAGTAACGATATTATTCGAGCTGCCAGGCCCCGGCCTCAGATAAGCTGGCCGATCCGCTCCACGCAAATAAGGTTAATTCACGGCGGGCGGCATCCGGATAAATACGGCTGCTGAGGCAGGCTTCACCCTCGTTAACGAAGACCTCGACGGAAGAGCTGTCGAAGAATATCCGTAGACTGAGCGGTGCCCCGGCGGTTAACGGCACGCTGCGCGCGCCGCACAGGCCATGCTGCGGATAGTGACGCTCCAGCACCAGGCGCTGCATCTGCGCGTCAACGTAGACCCGCAGGCCGTCGCCGAAGCTGAGGCCATATTGCTCAGCGCTACAGCTGGCGCAGTCCCAGTGCAGGATAACCTCCATCGCCTCGCAGTTTTCCACCAGCATGGTCTGCTGATTTTTCAAAGTGCTTACCGGCCACGGGAACCACGCTCCGCGCAGGCTTTCGACCTCTTTCGCCGGGCGCATCTGCAGCCGGCTGTCGGCGCTCAGGCTCAGCTCGCGCGGCAGCGAGAGCATCCCCGCCCAGCCGTCCTGCTGCTCCGGCAGCGGCGACTCCCACATATCCAGCCAGCCGATAACGATCCGCCGACCGTCCGGCGTCAGGAAGCTCTGCGGCGCATAAAAATCATGCCCATTGTCCATCTCCACAAACTCGCCTTCGCGCACAAACTTCCCGCCCGGCTGCCAGTCGCCGAGCAGATAGCCGCTCTGGAACAGGTTGCGATTCTGATAGCCCTGCGCCGCCATGCCCTGCGGAGAAAACATCAGCACGCGCCTGTCGTTGAGAGTAAAAAAGTCCGGGCACTCCCACATATAGCCCATCTCTTTTTCCGCCTCATCAAGCACGCCCGCGTCCTGCCACTGGCGCAGGTCGGCCGAACGGTAGAGGCGCACCTGGCCGACGTCGCCGAGGCGCGCGCCGACGATCATGTACCAGCTATCGCCCTCGCGCCACACTTTAGGATCGCGGAAATGGTGCAGCCCCGGCGGGGTATCGAGGATCATCCCCTGGCGCTCAAAGTGGATGCCGTCGCGGCTGGTCGCCAGGCACTGCACCTGATACAGGTTGGCCTCGTCGTTCGGGTCGCCGTGGAATTTATGCCCGGTATAAATCAGCGCCAGCGTATCGCCGTCGACCACCGCGGAGCCGGAGAAGCAGCCGTCCTTATCTTCCGGGCCTTCCGGCGCCAGCGCCACCGGCAGATGCTCCCAGTGCACCAAATCTTTACTGCGCGCATGACCCCAGTGCATTGGCCCCCACTGCGTCGAGTAGGGATGGTGCTGGTAAAAGGCGTGATACCAGCCGTCGAACCACACCAGGCCGTTAGGATCGTTGATCCAGCCCGCGCGGGCGGCAAGATGGTAGCGCGGGTACCAGCGCAGGTTCAGCGCATCGCTTTTCGCCTGCAGTTCCTGTTCGGCGTTGCTAATTGAGTAGGTCATAGTCTTCACTCTTGTCATTCAAATAACGGAAGGTTGCGGCATCAGCGGGTCGGAGGGTGACTTAGCCGAGCGCAGCAAGAAGATGGAGATAAAGGTGGTGAAGAACACCAGCAGGCCCATAATCAAATAGGACCGGGCAAAGCCGTATATCTCGTAGCTATAGCCCGCCAGCGGCGACAGCACGGTAGCGATAACCGAGCTGGTGCAGGCAAAGCCCACCAGATAGAGCGTCGATGAGAGGCGCTTATCAAAGTTTAAGCTGTTGTATTTAAAGATAGATACCAGCAGGATCGGCAGCTCCACCGCGTGCAGCAGCTTGGTGATAGAGATGAGCAGCGGCCCCTCTACCAGCCCGGAGGCCACCATCCGCAGCGCCATCACCATGCCGGCGAAAATCAGGCCGTTTTTAGCGCCAATGCGGTTAACCAGCCAGGGCGCGCAGAACATCCCCGCCGCCTCAAGAAACACCTGGAAAGAGTTCAGGTAGCCGTACATGGCGTTGCCCTCCTGCAGGGTGGCGAACTGCGAGGAGAAGTAGACCGGGAACTGCTGGTCGTAGACCCCGTAAATACAGGTGCCGACGACGAAAAACACCAGCGCCCAGAAGCGGCGCAGGGTGAGCAGACGCAGCGCGTCCTCCAGCGTCACCTTGCCGCCCGCCACCGCTTCCTCCATCGCCTGCGGCGCAGAGGAAACCCGCAGCCGCGCCAGCAGGACGAAGAATACCAGGCCGGAGCAGCTGGCGACGGCAAAGTTCAGCTTCGGGTTGATGTTAAACAGCAGGCCGGCAAAAAAGGTCGCCACCGCCCAGCCCAGCGATCCCCACATCCGCGCTTTGCCGAACTCAAACTGGCTCTGGCGCGCCACGCGCTCGGTGTAGGACTCCAGCACGCCGATACCGCCGTTGAAGGTCAGGCCGATGTAGATCCCGCCAAAAATACTGCCGAGAAAAATGTTAATGCCCAGCAGGTAGCCAAACAGCAGGTAGGCCGGCCCGGAGAGGATCAGCAGCGCGGTGATATACCAGAGCAGGTTTTTACGCAGACCGAGCTTATCCTGAATAAAGCCGTAGCAAATTTGGGCAAACAGCGCTGAAACGGAGAGAACCGCGTAGATGATGCCGGTATCCCCCGCCTTCAGGCCGACCTCCTGATGGAGCCAGATAGAGAGCAAAGAGCCGGACGAAGACCAGGTCACGAAAAAGAAGAACAGTAAGGCGCTGAGTATCGGATAGCTGTGAGAGTGATGTGCTTTCATCATGACGTTCTCTGTTGGAGTAATGCGCAGATGGTAACGTTAACAAAACCCAAAACTCA
Organism: Klebsiella sp. Ech2A; assembly: GCF_030078455.1. Taxonomy (NCBI): domain Bacteria; kingdom Pseudomonadati; phylum Pseudomonadota; class Gammaproteobacteria; order Enterobacterales; family Enterobacteriaceae; genus Klebsiella; species Klebsiella sp. Ech2A. The sequence goes on from NZ_JAQGFU010000044.1 coordinate 22,083, forward strand.
TGCCCTTTTGCTGAGATACATGATGTTAATCACATAAGTTAACGTTAACATAATAGAGATGCGATCGCGATCAAATATTCCTCGCCATCGCTGCGGCGCATCCTGCGATAGAATATCGCACATGATCCTTTTACATCAGCGACTTAGTTATATAGCCTGTTGCCTGGCGACAGCGTTGGAGTAGTAAATATGGCATCCTTGAAAGATGTGGCAAAACTGGCAAACGTCTCTCTGATGACGGTCTCACGGGCGCTGAATAGCCCGGAGCGCCTGAAGCCAGAGACTCTGGCTCGCGTTCAGGCCGCCATTGAACGGACCAACTACGTCCCCGATCTCTCCGCCAAAAAAATACGCGGCGCCCACGCCACGCCAAACACCATCGGGGTTCTGGCGCTGGATACCGTCACCACCCCCTTCTCGGTGGAAATTACGCTCTCAATCGAAGAAACCGCGCGGGCGCATGGCTGGAACAGCTTCGTAGTCAACATGTTTTCCGACGATAGCCCGGACACCATCGTCGACCTGCTGCTCTCCCACCGGCCGGACGGGATTATCTACACCACCATGGGGCTGCGCCAGGTGCCTCTCCCGGCCAAGCTGCTGACAATCCCCTGCGTGCTGGCCAACTGCGAAAGCCTGCACGACCCGGTGGCCAGCTATATTCCGGACGACGAGCAGGGTCAGTATGCGGCGGTGCAGGCCCTGCTGGCGGCGGGCTATCGCCGTCCGCTGTGCCTGCATCTGCCGGCGAAGCATCTGGCGACCGTGCGCCGACGCCAGGGGCTGGAGCGCGCCTGTCGGGAAGCGGGTCTCGATCCGCATACGCTCGAACACGGCTATATGGAGTATGGCGATGAGCACTATTGCGACATCCCGGCGATGCTGCTGGCAAACATTCGCGCGGGTAAGCCGCAGTTCGATGCGGTGATTTGCGGTAACGATCGCATCGCTTTCATGGTCTATCAGACGCTGCTGGCGCAGGGCCTGCGCATTCCGCAGGACGTGGCGGTGGTCGGTTACGATAATATGGTCGGCATTGGCGATCTGTTTTTACCGCCGCTCTCAACGGTGCAGCTTCCGCATTATGAAATAGGGCGCCTGAGCGCCCTGCATATTATTAACGGCGACAGCCATCGGGATACGGTGCGGGTTGCCAGCCCCTGGCTGCCGAGGGAGTCGCTATAGTCAGTTACCGATATCGCGCAGCTTCTTGCCGGACATCAGGTTGCGCTCGATGTGCTCAAGGGTGACGTTTTTGGTTTCCGGGATCAGCCAGAAGGTCACTCCGATAAAGGCGACGTTGAGCGCGGTATAGAGCCAGAAGGTGCCGGCGGCGCCAATCGCGTCGAGCAGCGTCAGGAAGGTGGCGCCGATAATCATATTCGACACCCAGTTGGTGGTGGTGGAGCAGGTGATGCCGAAGTCGCGGCACTTCAGCGGCTGAATTTCCGAGCACAGGATCCACACCACCGGGGCGGCGCTCATGGCGTAGCCGGCAATACACATCATGGTCATGCCGACGGAAAGCCAGGACAAGCCGCTGGAGGCGGTGCCGTTATCAAACTGCATCAGGCAGTAGCCGAGCACCAGCGTGCCCAGCGCCATCACGCTAAAGCCAATTTTCAGCGCCGGTTTACGCCCGGCCTTGTCCACGGTGAACACCGCAATAAAGGTGGCAAACATAAAGGTCAGGCCGACGACGAGGGTCGCCATCATCTGCTGCTCGGTGGTGGTGAAGCCCGCCATTTTAAAAATACGCGGCGCGTAGTACATGATGATATTCATCCCGGTGAACTGCTGCATCGCCTGCAGCAGCATGCCGAGGAACACCGCCCGACGGACGTTGCGGTTGATCTTAAACAGCGCCCAGCCGCCCTGCTTGAGCTTCAGGCTTTCGCGAATTTCATTGAGCTCGTCCCGGGCTTTCTCCGAGGTATCGCGCAGCATGCGCAGCACCTCTTCCGCCTCGACGTGGCGCCCCTTCTCCGCCAGCCAGCGCGGGCTGTTGGGCAGGAACACGACCAGAATAATCAGCAGGACCGCAGGCAGCGCCAGTACTCCCAGCATGGCGCGCCAGTTGCCGCTGTAGCTAAACGCCGTATCGGATAAAAAGGCCATCACGATGCCCAGCGTCACCATCAGCTGATACATGCTTATCATCTTCCCGCGGACATTTTCACTTGCCATTTCAGAGAGATAAAGTGGTGCGGTGTAGGAGGCGATCCCGACGGCAACGCCGAGGAGAACCCTCGCCAGCAGCAGGACCTCCACGCTGTTAGCAAAGGCGGAGCCGATGGATCCGGCAACAAAAAGTATTGCCCCGACCATCAGGCTGTATTTACGCCCGAGGCGGAAAGAGAGCCAGCCGTTGAACAACGCGCCGACGGCGGCGCCCAGCATCATGCTGCTCACCACCCACTCCTGCAGGCGGCTGGATAAGGCAAAATGATCGGTAATAAAGGGCAACGCCCCGGCAATCACCCCGATATCGAGGCCAAACAGGAGTCCGGCCACCGCGGCGGCAATGGAGACAAACTGGTTCATGCGCCGGGTATCGCGCTGCGTACGCGGCATTAACGTAGAGTCATTATTAATTGAGGTCATTTTTCCCTGCCAGAACATAGTAAGACGTGATGAGAAAGTACGGGATCGGCGGGGCAATGTGTCAGGGTGGAGATGCCAAAGATATGGACTAATTAGCTACCAGTCATCGTTTTGTGATGGACATTCAACTTTCATAGCGGCGCGAAAATTTATCACCCGCAGATAAAAACCCAATATTCATGCGATTAATCGCCACGCTATAACCAATTAATATGGATTATTTTCATTTATCGATATGGACAATTAATGTTCACGCATAAAAAAACCTGCCGTTTTTGGCAGGTTTTTATTCGGCAAAGCGGGAAATTAGCGCGCCAGCCAGCCGCCATCCACCGCCACGGTATAGCCGTTGATGTAGTCAGACGCGCTGGAAGAGAGGAACACCACCGGCCCCATCAAATCGCTCGGCAAACCCCAGCGGCCCGCCGGAATACGCTCAAGAATTTCGGCACTGCGCTGCTCGTCGGCGCGCAGCTGCTGGGTATTGTTGGTCGCCATGTAGCCCGGCGCGATAGCGTTAACGTTGATGTTGTGCTGCGCCCACTCGTTAGCCAGCAGGCGGGTCACGCCCATCACGCCGCTTTTTGAGGCAGTGTAGGAAGGCACGCGAATACCGCCCTGGAAAGAGAGCATGGAGGCAATGTTGATGATTTTGCCGCCGTTGCCCTGGGCAATGAAGTGCTTCGCTGCCGCCTGAGACATAAAGAACACGCTCTTGATGTTCAGATCCATCACGTCATCCCAGTCCTTTTCGCTGAACTCAAGGGCATCCTGACGGCGGATCAGGCCGGCGTTGTTGACCAGAATATCGATATGGCCAAATTCAGCGACGGCGCGCTCCAGCAGCTGCGGGATCCCCTCAATCTGGCGCAGGTCGGCGGTCAGGCTCAGAAAACGACGGCCCAGCGCGGTGACGCGCTCAATCGTCTCCGTTGGCTCAACAATATTGATACCGACAATATCGCAGCCCGCTTCCGCCAGCCCTACCGCCATGCCCTGGCCCAGCCCGGTGTCACATCCGGTCACAACGGCCACTTTACCCTGGAGAGAGAATGTATCGAGTATCATACCTGGTTCCTTTATCTTTCAGATAGCCCGTACTACACAGGCGAGGTTCTATAGGTTCGACCGGCTGCTTGCGCTGGCCATTATGGTAGAAGAACTCTCTGGGGCTGGCCCATCATAAAAATAAAACAGAGTTCCGTTTTTCAAGTGAACCCATCTTATCTCCGGGCAGGGTCATTTTCAATTATTATTAAAACATCGTTTCAATTTATAGCGAAGCAAATGTTAAAAATGCAAATCAGATCACGAAGCGCTGGCCCGACCTGAAACAATAAAGAATGAAATTCATTTAAATACAAAGCATTATATCAACTTAGAAAATCATCATCAGATCGCAGAAAGTCGGCATAAAAACAAAGTTCCCTCTTCATGCCGCTGCCTGTAGGCAAAAAAGTGCGATCCAGAGCAGGAAGTTATTGCGAACTGCGCTCGCCATCACAAATAATGAAACGATGTTTTGATAAATTAACACCTATCTTTTAAATCAAACTCATCTGCTCACACGCCCCTCAGGGAGGCGGCAGCGCAGGAAGGAAAAGGAGCACATCATGGCTAAAGGCATGCGGGTAAAACTCAACTATGAAGTCAGCCGCGATCCCGATACCGGGGCAGAGGTCACCCGCTTAACCCCTCCGGAAGTGACCTGCCATCGTAACTATTTCTATCAGAAATGCTTTTTCAACGACGGTAGCCACCTGCTGTTCGCCGGTGAATTCGACGGGCACTGGAACTACTACCTGCTGGATATCGCCGCGGCCGAAGCCGTCCAACTAACCGAAGGGGCCGGCGACAACACCTTCGGCGGCTTCCTCTCGCCGGACGATACCTCCCTCTATTACGTTAAAAACGACCGCACGCTGCTGGAAGTTAACCTCACCACCCTGCAGGAGCGCGAAGTCTATCGCGTTGCCGACGAGTGGGTGGGCTACGGAACCTGGGTCGCCAACAGCGACTGCAGCAAGCTGGTCGGCATTGAGATCGCCAAAAGTGACTGGACGCCGCTCAACGACTGGCAGACCTTCCACGACTTCTTCCATAAGGGCCCGCGCTGCCGCCTGCTGGGCGTCAATTTGCAAACCGGTGAAAGCCGCACCATCCATGAAGAGAAAAACTGGCTGGGCCATCCTATCTATCGGCCGTTTGATGACAACACCGTCGCCTTCTGCCACGAAGGCCCGCACGATCTGGTTGATGCCCGCATGTGGATGGTGAATGAAGACGGCAGCGGCGTACGTAAAGTCAAAGAGCATGCCGAGGGCGAAAGCTGCACCCACGAATTCTGGGTGCCGGACGGCTCGGCGCTGATGTACGTCTCCTACCTGAAGGGCCAGCAGGGACGCACCGTTTACCGCTTTAATCCGGATAGCGGCGTGAACGAAGCGCTGATGCAGATGCCCGCCTGTTCGCATCTGATGAGTAATTTTGACGGCACGCTGCTGGTGGGCGACGGTTCCGGTACCCCGGTAGACGTGAAGGATACCAGCGGCTATGCCATCGATAACGACCCCTATCTGTACGTTTTCGACGTGGCGAAGCGGGCCTTCTTCCGCGTTGCGCGTCACGATACGTCGTGGGCAACCATCGCCAACAGCCGCCAGGTGACCCATCCGCACCCCTCCTTTACGCCGGACGATAGCGCGATCCTGTTTAGCTCCGATAGGGACGGTAAACCGGCTATCTATATCGCGAAGCTCCCCGAGCAGCGCGAGATGCTGCAGGCATAACCTGTTGTAACCTGAGTTTGATTGCGTACTTCTGTAACTGGCCTTGCCCTCCTTAATGGAGGGCTTTTTTTTGGCCCGCAGCCGGCTCTATTCAGGCGAACAGGGATCGGTGAAGCGCACGCCCGCGCGAGCAGGCATTCATCATTAACAGAGGTTCACGGCGGGGGAACGGCAAAACCCCGGCTAACTGCGCCGGGGTCAACGGTGAGGCTGTTGTTTATATCAGAAGGTGTACGCCACGCCTACGCGGAAGCGGGTCTGGCGGTCGCTGCGGTCGTTGACGCCAACGTTACCCACCTCGCCGTAGGGCGCCCAGTTCTTATCCAGCTTATAGGCCAGCTTGACGTTATATTCCTGGGAGTAGGGTTTATTGTCATTACGGTTTACGCCTTCGCTACTGCGGGCATAAACGTAGTTCAGCTCGGTACGCCAGTCGCCCATCACGAAGCCGGCCCACGCATCGCCGCGGTTAACTTTATCGTCCTCTTTGCCCGCGCTTGCCGGATAGCGGGTGTAGTCGTAACGGTAGCGGGCGGCAACGTAGAAACCGTTATCGAAGCTGTACTGCACGCGCAGGTTCGGCTTATAAATTGAGCGGCTGTCGTTACTTTCAATATTGAAGCCCGGGGTGACGGAGAAATTCTTGTTCGCCTTCCACTGCCAGCTGATGGTTTCTTCATGCCCGTTACCGACGAAATCAGCGAAAGGCTGATCGGTGTTATCCCCTCCTGACTTCCACTTTGCCTCGACGGAGAAACCAAAGCCGTTGGCGAAGCGGTGCGACACGGAAACGCGGTCGGCGTTGGTTTTATCGGTTTTACCGCCGTCGATGAATTCATGACGCAAATCCACCGTTACGGCTGAAGCAGAAAAAGACGCGGCGCAGAGAGCAGCAAGGGCCAGAGATCGTGCAAACATAGGGTACCCCTCAAAATTAAAATTATGTTTCTATTTTATGAAACTGCATTTTATTTTTTAAGAGATGATGTTTTAGTGATCGAGATCGTAATTATTTGTTTCAAAAAACATGGCACATGAAGACGTGACAAAGCTCAACAAATAAGGCGGCTATTGGCCCTTTTTGCTGAGAACTAGCGCGGAAATCGTGCTTAGCACAAATAAAAAAGCCCCCTGGTGGCAGGAGGCTAAGAAGGGAAAACGCTTTTTGGGGGCCGCTACGCTCGCTCCACCGCCAGCGCGACGCCCTGGCCGCCGCCGATGCACAGCGTGGCCAGCCCTTTGCGGGCGTCCCGCTTGATCATCTCGTGGACCAGCGAAACTAAAATGCGGCAGCCGGAAGCGCCGATCGGGTGGCCGAGGGCAATGGCGCCGCCGTTGACGTTTACCCGTCGCTCGTCCCACTCCAGCACCCTGCCCACCGAAATCGCCTGCGCGGCAAACGCCTCGTTGGCTTCAATAAGGTCCACCTCGTCCAGCCGCCAGCCCGCTCTTTCCAGACAGCGGCGGGTCGCATGTACCGGCGCAATGCCCATTAGCGCCGGATCGACGCCTACGCTTGCGAACGCGCGGATCCGCGCGAGGATCGGCAGACCAAGCTCCAGCGCCTTCGCCTCGCTCATCATCATCACCGCCGCCGCGCCGTCATTAATGGTTGAGGCATTGCCGGCGGTCACCGAACCCAGGCGGTCGAAGGTC
>NZ_JAQGFU010000450.1:0-1028 GCF_030078455.1 Klebsiella sp. Ech2A
GCAGTTCTTTTTCCCCTGCCGCTGGATTGTCTGGCAGCTGCCGCTGCTGATTGGCCTGGCCTGCGCGCTGTTCTATGCCTGGCTTACCGGCATGCAGCCACCCGCGCTGCGAACCTGCGTCGCACTCGCCGTCGGCTGCGGGCTGCGGCTATCCGGCAGGCGCTGGTCGTCATGGCAAATAGGGATATGCTGCGTGGGCGCTATTCTGTTTGCCGATCCGCTGGCCGTGCTATCTGACAGCCTGTGGCTCTCGGTGTTTGCCGTGGCGACGCTCATTTTTTGGTACCAGCTGGTGCCGCTGCCCCCGATATCGCGAGGCTGGCTGCTGCGCCAGCTGCTGGGGCTAAGCCACCTGCAGTTCGGGCTAATGCTGCTGCTGTTGCCGATGCAGATTGTTATCTTTCACGGTATCAGCCTGACCTCGTGGCTGGCGAACCTTGTTGCCGTGCCGCTGGTCACTTTTGCCATCGTGCCCCTTATTCTGGCAGCGATGCTGCTGCACCTTTGCGGCCCTGCGGTGGTTGAGATGGCGCTATGGCTATCGGCAGACCGCCTTCTGGCGGCGCTGTTCTGGTTTCTGCGCGGGCTGCCGCAGGGCTGGCTGCCGCTGGATTCTCGCTGGACGGGCGTCAGCGTGCTGCCCTGGCTGCTGCTGATTGTCTGGCGCTTTCACGCCTGGCGCTCGCTTCCGGCGCTGTGCCTGAGCAGCATCGTGCTGCTGAGCTGGCCCTTCTGGCGGCCGATGGCGAAGGAGGAGTGGCGCGTGACGATGCTGGACGTTGGGCAGGGGCTGGCAATGGTCATCGAACGGCAGGGCGCTGCAATCCTCTATGACACCGGCCTGGCCTGGCCCGAGGGCGACAGCGGTCAGCTGATTATCATCCCCTGGCTACGCTGGCACCATCTGCGGGTGGAAGGGATTATTTTGAGCCATGAGCATCTTGACCACCGCGGCGGCCTGAATTCGATACGCCAGGTTTGGCCAGCGGCCTGGATACGCAGCCCTCTGGGATGGGTGGGGCATCGCG
>NZ_JAQGFU010000451.1:0-1027 GCF_030078455.1 Klebsiella sp. Ech2A
TGTGTAAAAGAGACAGCCGCCGATGAAAGCCCGTATTCGCTCTCATTGGCGACGGCCAGGGCTTCCTCTTCACCGCTGACGCGGATAATCGCTTTCACCGGCCCAAACGACTCCTCGCTCCAGATGCGCATGTCGCGGGTGACGCCGTCCAGCAGGGTGGCATCCATCTGCACCGACGTGGCCTTGCCGCCGCACAGCAGCCTGGCGCCTTTTGTCAGCGCATCGTCAATCAGCGCATTGCAGCGCGTCACGGTCTTCATATCGACGACCGGCCCGATCAAACCGGCGGGCAGGTTCGCCGCGCGGCGGCTGATAAGCGCGACAAACTCATCGGCAATCGCGCGGTCGACGATAATGCGTTCGGTTGACATACAGATCTGCCCGGCGTTGGCGAAAGCGCCAAATATGGCCCCCGCCGCCGCCTGTTCAGGATCGGCGTCATCGAGCACCAGCAGCGGGGCTTTTCCGCCCAGCTCAAGTACCGCGGGCTTCAGATGCTGCCCACAGGTGCGGGCAACGATCCGGCCCACCGGCGTGGAGCCGGTAAAATTGACCCGCCGCACCGCGGGATGGGCAATCAGCGACTCGACCAACGCCGGCGCATCCTCAGGCGCGCAGGTCAGGTAGTTGATGACGCCGTCGGGGAATCCGGCAGCGGCGAGGGCCTCAATAATTAACCCCTGAGAGGCGGGCGACAGCTCGGCGCCCTTGAGGATCACCGTGTTGCCGCAGGCCAGAGGAGTGGCAATCGCCCGCGTCGCCAGGATCAGCGGCGCGTTCCACGGCGCCATCCCGAGCACGACGCCGGCGCCCTGGCGCACGGCCATCGCCAGGTTTCCCGGCACGTTTGACGGCACTATCTGTCCCTCAATCTGGGTGGTAAGCGCGGCGGCTTCGCGCAGAATATCGGCGGCCAGATGGACGTTAAAGCCGGACCAGTGCGCCGTTGCGCCGGTTTCTGCCGCCATAGCGGCGATAAAGCGGGCTTCGCGCAGCAGCATCTGTTCGGCAGCGCTCAGCAGCAGGC
>NZ_JAQGFU010000452.1:0-1008 GCF_030078455.1 Klebsiella sp. Ech2A
GTGCTCGTTCGCCAGATCCAGCCCCGCCGAGTTGCTGCGGCCCTGACCATAGAGATCGCGCGGCAGCGGAATTTTCGGGTGCGGCAGGCCGGCCTGGCCCTCCTGCTGCGCCAGCTTCTCGACCGCGCTGACCGGGTCGGCGACCAGCTCGTCAAGCGGCAGGCTGGTATCGGCGATGCGGTTGACGAAGGAGGTGTTGGCGCCGTTCTCCAGCAGGCGGCGTACCAGGTAGGCCAGCAGGGTTTCGTGGGTGCCGACCGGGGCATAGATTCGGCACGGTCGGTTGAGCTTGCCGTCGGCCACTTTGCCTACGACCTGCTCATACAGCGGCTCGCCCATGCCGTGCAGGCACTGGAACTCGTACTGACCCGGATAATAGTTCTGCCCCGCCAGCTGGTAAATGGCCGCCAGGGTATGGGCGTTGTGGGTGGCGAACTGGGGGTAAATCAGGCTCGGCACCGTCAGCAGCTTTTTCGCGCAGGCGAGATAGGAGACGTCGGTGTAAACCTTGCGGGTATAAACCGGGTAGCCTTCCAGGCCGTCCATCTGCGCGCGCTTGATTTCGCTGTCCCAGTAGGCGCCCTTGACCAGGCGGATCATCAGACGGCGGCGGCTGCGGGTGGCGAGATCGATTAGCGAGTCGATCACGAACGGACAACGCTTCTGATAGGCCTGAATAACGAAGCCGATCCCGTTCCAGCCCGCCAGCTCTGGCTCAAAGCACAGCTTCTCCAGCAGGTCGAGAGAGATCTCCAGGCGATCGGCCTCTTCGGCGTCGATGTTAATGCCGATATCGTACTGGCGCGCCAGCAGGGTCAGCGACTTCAGGCGCGGATAGAGCTCATCCATCACCCGATCGTACTGCGCGCGGCTGTAGCGCGGATGCAGCGCGGAGAGCTTGATGGAGATCCCCGGTCCTTCATAGATGCCGCGGCCGTTGGAGGCTTTGCCGATCGCGTGAATTGCCTGCTGATAGGAGACCATATAGGCCCGGGCGTCGGCGGCGGT
>NZ_JAQGFU010000045.1:0-28602 GCF_030078455.1 Klebsiella sp. Ech2A
CGGCGTCAGGCCGCCGAAAATGGCGTAGGAGACATTGTACGAGAATGAAATTCCGGTAAAACGCACCTCCGCCGGGAAGGCGCGAACCATCACATAAGGCACCGCCCCGACCACGCCAACGCACAGCCCAACGGTGCCGTACAGCAGGAAAAGCTGTTCAGGCGAGGTGCCGGAAAGGTGGTAGAACGCCCAGCTGGAGACCGCCAGCAGGAGGCTGCCGACGATAAACGTCCGGCTGGCGCCAAAGCGATCGGCCGCCAGGCCCGCCAGCAGGCAGCCGACACACAGCATAATCGTCGCAATACTGTTCGCCTGCAGGGTCACCGCCGGGGCAAAGCCGTAATGCTTTTGCAGCCACACAGGCGACATCAAAATGACCACCACCACGCCCGCGGACAGGAGCCAGGTCAGCAACATTGAAACCACCACGGCCTTCTGATGCTTGAGCACCACCGATTTAACCGGCAGCTCCTGGGCTAATGCTTTGCGCTGCTGCATCTCGAGGAATATCGGCGTTTCCTGCAGCCAGCGGCGTAAATACATCGCTACCAGGCCGAACGCGCCGCCCAGCAGGAAAGGAATACGCCAGCCGCCGTCGTGGATGCCCTGCGGCGTCAGGCTGGTATTAATCAGCGTCGCCACCACCGACCCCAGCAGGATCCCCACCGTTAAGCCCGCCGTCAGCGTGCCGCAGGCGATACCGATTTTTTTCTCCGGCACGTGCTCCGCAACAAACACCCAGGCACCGGGGACTTCCCCACCAATCGCCGCGCCCTGCAGCACGCGCATCAGCAGCAGCAGCAGCGGGGCAACGATCCCCATCGACTCATAGGTTGGCAGCAGGCCGATCGCCAGCGTCGGCAGGGCCATCAGTAAAATACTCAGGGTAAACATTTTCTTGCGCCCGACCAGATCGCCAAAGTGGGCCATGATAATGCCGCCGAGAGGACGCGCCAGATAGCCGGCGGCGAAAATGCCGAAGGTCTGCACCTGGCGCAGCCACTCCGGAATATCGGCCGGGAAGAAGAGCTCGCCGACAACGGCGGCAAAGAAGACGAAGATGATGAAGTCGTAAAACTCCAGCGCCCCGCCAAGGGCGGCCAGCGTCAGAGTTTTATAGTCTTGTCGATTCAGAGGTCGGGTATGTTGTGACATAACGAGCTGTTCATCCAGAGGTTTGTAGGTGTTATCACGCAGTGTGTAAAGTAAAAGACACTATATCGTAAATAAAACAGCACACCACCAGGATTGCAGGTTATGTCAGGAAAGCATCAAATTCAGGATAAACTTTCGCGTCTCGCGCTTTTTGGGCGAAAAGCCGCTACCACTTCCGGCGCAGTCTCGACATAAGGCCCCTCAAGCAGCTGTACACAATACGGTACACTTGCAAAGACGCCGTGCACCAGCACCTGGCCATCGGCATCTTTGACCCCTTCGAGGGTTTCCTCAATCGCCTTCGGCTGGCCGGGCAGATTGAGGATCAGCGCCTGCTTACGGATCACCCCAACCTGGCGGGAGAGAATGGCCGTCGGGACGAAGTGCAGGCTCACCTGACGCATCTGTTCGCCAAAGCCCGGCATGACGCGATCGGCAACCGCCAGCGTCGCATCCGGCGTCACGTCTCGTCGCGCAGGGCCGGTACCGCCGGTCGTTAACACCAGATGGCAGCCCATTTCGTCCACCAGCTCGCACAGCGTTTGCTCGATAATCACCTGCTCATCGGGGATCAGGCGGGTCTGGAGCTCAAAAGGGGTCGTCAGCGCACGCGCCAGCCACTCTTCAAGTGCCGGGATGCCTTTATCCTGATAAACGCCGCTGGAGGCGCGATCGGAGATGGAAACTAAGCCGATTCGTAAGGTATTCATCGTTATTCCGTTCAAATAGTGCAGTTAGACGGAATAATACACGCTGGAAGGAGATACAGACAGGGCTCAAAAGAAGTAGCGTGACCGGAAGCCCGGCCACGCGCAATGATTACAGCAGATCGCCGATCATTTTTTCCAGTTTTTCCTGGTCGATAGCAAACTTACGGATACCTTCCGCCAGTTTATCTACCGCCATCGGATCCTGGTTGTGCTGCCACAGGAACTGAGATTCGGTGATGCGTTCCGGACGGGCTTTCACTTCGCCGCTGAAGGTCAGCTTGCGTTCGATCGCGCCTTCGCTTTCTGCCAGCTCTTTCAGCAGTGTCGGAGCGATGGTCAGACGGTCACAGCCGGCCAGCTCGAGGATTTCGCCGACGTTACGGAAGCTTGCGCCCATTACGACGGTTTCATAGCCGTGCTGCTTGTAGTACTCGTAGATTTCGCTGACGGAAACCACGCCCGGATCTTCCGCCGGCGCATACTCTTTCTTATCCGTGTTCGCTTTGTACCAGTCGAGGATACGGCCTACGAACGGCGAAATCAGGAATACGCCCGCTTCCGCACAGGCGCGTGCCTGAGCGAAGGAGAACAGCAGGGTCAGGTTACAGTTGATGCCTTCTTTTTCCAGCAGCTCGGCGGCGCAGATGCCCTGCCAGGTAGAAGCCAGCTTGATCAGAATGCGATCGTTGCCGATGCCCGCATCGTTGTACAGCTTGATGATGCGTTTAGCTTTTGCGATGGATGCCGTGGTGTCATAGGAGAGACGGGCATCAACTTCGGTAGAAATACGGCCTGGAATCAGCTTAAGGATTTCGAGACCAATGTTCACCGCCAGCTTATCGGAAGCGTCGATAACCTGCTGCGCGCGATCGCTGCTCTGAGCGCGGGCCCAGACGATAGCGTCATCAATCAGCTTACGGTACTCAGGGATCTGAGCAGCGCCAAGAATCAAAGAAGGGTTAGTCGTGGCATCCTGAGGCTGATACAGCTTCATTGCCGCAATATCTCCGGTATCAGCTACGACAGTGGTGTACTGACGCAGAGAAGTCAATTTATCCGTCATGATAGTGTTCTCTTAAACAGCAGTTAAGGGGATGTAACCGGTCTGCCAAGATGATAACACGCTGCCGGGTCAGCGCAACTGCGGACCATGCAAGAGCGCAGAGTGTGATAAACTGAACGAATTAATTCTCTGAATGTTAAAGGATTGTCATTAAAATGGTAACGCTTACACGAGCTTACCAACATGGACAAGAGGATGCTTAATGCCTGATTTTTTCTCATTTATCAATGAAATACTCTGGGGTTCGGTAATGATCTATCTATTACTGGGTGCCGGCGTATGGTTTACCTGGCGGACGAAATGTATTCAGTTCCGTTATGTTAGCCAGTTTGGGAAAAGTTTGCGCAAAAGCCTCCTGCCCCAGCCCGACGGCTTAACCTCTTTTCAGGCCCTGTGCACCAGCCTGGCCGCCCGCGTCGGGAGCGGCAACCTGACCGGCGTGGCGCTGGCGATCGCCGCCGGCGGTCCTGGCGCCGTCTTCTGGATGTGGGTCTCTGCGCTGCTCGGGATGGCCAGCAGCTTCGCCGAATGCTCCCTTGCCCAGCTCTATAAAGAACGCGATGCGCAGGGGCAATTTCGCGGCGGTCCCGCGTGGTATATGTCCCGAGGCTTAGGGATGCGCTGGATGGGCGTGCTGTTTTCAATCCTGCTGCTGCTCGCCTATGGCGTTATTTTTAACACCGTCCAGGCCAACTCGGTGGCGCATGCGATGACCTATGCCTTCGATCTGCCCGGCGTTATCACCGGCGGCGTGCTGGCGATGCTCACCCTGCTGGTTATCGTTCGCGGCTTGCGCAACGTGGCAAAGATCCTGCAATGGTTCGTCCCGCTGATGGCGGTGCTGTGGGTCGCCGCCAGCCTGCTCATCGGCCTGTGGCACATCACCGCCCTGCCGGCAATTTTTAACACCATTTTCCGCTGCGCGTTCGGCTGGCAGGAAGCCACCGCCGGCGCGGTGGGCTATACCATCAGCCAGGCGCTAACCAGCGGTTTTCAGCGCGGAATGTTCTCTAACGAAGCGGGGATGGGCTCAACGCCTAACGCCGCCGCAGCCGCCGCCTCCTGGCCTCCGCACCCGGCGGCTCAGGGGATCGTCCAGATGATGGGGGTTTTTATTGATACCGTTGTTATCTGCACCGCCAGCGCGGTGATTATCATGCTGGCACCGCGCACGCACGGAGGAGAGGATGCCGCTAACGGTATTCAGGCCATTCAGCATGCGATGAGCGGGCTGGTCGGCGGCTGGGGCGCCGGCTTTGTCGCCGTCATCGTGCTGCTGTTTGCCTTTAGCGCTATCGTCGTAAACTACATTTATGCCGAAAATAACCTGATTTTTCTGCGCCTTAATAGCCCCCACTGCATCTGGGGGTTGCGGATTATCACCATCCTGATGGTCTTAACGGGAACGATGATGAGCCTCCCGGTCGTCTGGCGGCTGGCGGATATTATTATGGCGCTGATGGCCATTACCAACCTGACGGCCATCCTCCTGCTGTCGCCCACTGTGCGCCTGCTTGCCAGCGACTATCTTCACCAGCGACGGCTGGGCGTGCAGCCCACGTTTGACGCCGCGCGCTATCCGGAAATTCGCCAGCAGCTGGCGCCGGGAACCTGGGACGGGCCGCCGCGCGAATAGCGCAGCAATCGCAGCTATCGATCCCTCCGCGGTCTTTTTTTGCTAAAATCGCCGAAAATCTCCTGCAAGGACTGGATATGCTGATTCTGATTTCACCTGCTAAGACGCTCGATTATCAAAGCCCGCTGGCGACGACGCGCTACACCCAGCCCGAGCTGCTGGAGTATTCCCAACAGCTTATCGGCGTGGCGCGCCAGCTTTCAGCGCCGCAGATAGGCAAGCTGATGGGCATCAGCGATAAGCTGGCGGATCTGAACGCCACCCGCTTTCACGACTGGCATCCCGAGTTCACGCCGAAAAACGCCCGCCAGGCCATTCTGGCCTTTAAGGGCGACGTCTACACCGGGCTGCAGGCGGAAACCTTCGACGAGGCGGATTTCGATTTCGCCCAGCAGCATCTGCGCATGCTCTCCGGCCTGTACGGCGTGCTGCGCCCGCTGGATCTGATGCAGCCCTATCGTCTGGAGATGGGCATTAAGCTGGAAAACGCCAGGGGCAAGGATCTCTACCAGTTCTGGGATGAGACGATTACCGATACGCTGAATCAGGCGCTGAAGGCCCAGGGCGACGACGTGGTGATTAACCTCGCCTCCGACGAATACTTCCGCTCGGTCAAAACGAAGCGGCTGCAGGGGCAGATTATTAAGCCGGTGTTCCTCGATGAGAAAAACGGCAAGTTCAAGGTGATCAGCTTCTACGCCAAGAAAGCGCGCGGCTTGATGAGCCGCTATATCATTGAGAACCGCTTAACCCGACCGGAGCAGCTCACGCGCTTCGACAGCGAAGGGTACTTCTTCGACGCCGATGCTTCCGATAAAGGCGAGTTGGTCTTTAAACGCCACGAGCGCTAACCCGCTTCCCGGCCGCCAACCTGCCGGCCGGGAGCGTCGCTTAGCGGTGGTGCCAGTCGCGATCCGGGCCGCGATCGTCGTGATAGCGCTGGGGATAACGATGCTCATCGTGGTGCGGATGCCAGCGGTTGTCGCGCCAGTCGTAATGATGTCCCCACCATTCGCGATCGCGCCAGCGGCCGCCGTCCCAGTAGTTGCCGGAGTTATCGCGATCGCCGATCTGCAGTTTTATGGCCGGAACTAGCGTAATTTCGGCGGCGTGGACGGCCGCAGGGGCCACCAGCAGCATCGAAAGCGCAAGGATCACAGATTTCAGCTTTGACATAGGTTTCCCCTTTGTTCACAGTGCCCGCAATGGGTCGATAGCCCAAGGTTAGCCCTGCGCAACCGCGCTTGTTATTCTCCGCAATCCTATTCTTCAGCCCCCGGCATTTATTGATAATTCATGCATAATTTCTCCTTTTTTGGGCGTAAAAAAACCGGGCGCCCGGGCCCGGTTTACGTAGTAAAAAGCGTCGGTCGCGGTCGTTACGCTTTCGCCATCATCAGCTCGCGCAGCGCCGCATAGTCCGCAGGCAGGTTATGCGACAGCAGCGGCAGGTCGGCGCGGTCCGCCAGCTCTTTCGGCAGCGGCAGCGTCTCCTGCAGGATCTCTTCAACGCTCTCCTTGAACTTCGCCGGATGCGCGGTGCCGAGGAACAGGCCGTACTCGCCCGGCAGCAGCTGGTCGCGCAGCGCGCGCCAGGCGATAGCCGCATGCGGCTCCGAGGTGTAGCCGATGGCTTTCAGCTCGCGCATCGCCTCTTTGGTCGTCTCGTCGTCCACTGTCGCGTAGCCCAGCTCGTTCAGTCGCCAGGTTTTGCGGCGGAACAGCTCTTCCACGCGCGGCCAGTTGTTTGGCTGGCTGACGTCCATCGCGTTAGACAGCGTCGCCTGGGTGACCTTCGGCGCCCAGTTGCCGTCCTGCAGGAAGCGAGGAACGGTATCGTTGGCGTTGGTGGCGGCGATAAAGCGCTTAATCGGCAGGCCCAAAGACTTCGCCAGCAGGCCGGCGGTGAGGTCGCCGAAGTTGCCGCTTGGCACCGAAATCACCAGCTGATTGCGCGCTTCCTGAGGCAGCTGCGCGACCGCTTCAAAGTAGTAGCAAATCTGCGCCAGCAGACGGCTGATGTTAATCGAGTTGGCGGAGTTCAGGCCCAGCGCCGCTTTCAGCTCTTCGTCGTCGAAGGCCTGCTTAACCAGCGCCTGGCAGGCGTCGAAGTCGCCGTCGATAGCCACGGTTTCAATGTTGCCGCCCAGGGTGCAGAACAGCTTCTCCTGCAGCGGGCTAATCTTGCCGCGCGGATAGAGAATCACCACCTTCACGTTTGGCAGACCGTAGAACGCGTGGGCTACCGCCGCGCCGGTATCGCCGGAGGTCGCCGTCAGGATAGTTACCGGCTTGTCGCCCGCGATATGGGTCAGCATCTGGGCCATAAAGCGGCCGCCGAAGTCTTTAAACGCCAGCGTCGGACCGTGGAACAGCTCGAGGCAGCCGACGTCATCCTGCACCTTGCTGACCGGAGCCGGGAAGGTGAAGGCCGCGCCGATGCGCTCCTGCAGGACCGCCTGCGGGATCTCTTCGGCAATAAATGCCGACAGGATCTTCGCGCTGCGGGTGACAAAATCCAGCGCCAGCATCTCATCAATTTCAGTCAGGCTAAATTCCGGCAGATCGTGCGGGAAGAACAGCCCCTGATGCTTGCCAAGCCCCTGCGTGACGGCCTGCGCAAAGCTGACCTGTTCGTTATGATCTTTTAAGTTATAGAGTTTCATTGGTTATCCCACTACTCGTGCGCCCGCCGTGTCCAGCCGGCAAATATGAACAAAGCCTTCATGATTCTGCAGATAATGCGTACCCAGCCAGTCGGCGACGCGCTGCGCGGTCTCCGGCTTATCGCACAACGCAAACAGCGTCGGGCCAGAGCCGGAAATCCCGCAGGCCTGCGCGCCAATCTCCAGCGTCGCCTGCCGCGCTTCGCTGAAGCCCGGCAGCAGTTTGGTGCGATAGGGTTCGGCAATCACATCTTTCATCAATTTCGCTGCCAGTTGCGGCTGGCGGGTATAGCAGGCGTGAATAAAGCCCGCCAGATGGCGGCCGTGCGCAATACAATCCTGCCGGCGATACTGGGCCGGCAGGATGGCGCGCGCTTCCGCCGTCGAAACTTTAATTCCAGGGTACGCCAGCACCCACAGCCATTCGTCAAAGCCGGGCACCTGCTGGCTGATGATGTCGTTCTCTTCGATCATCAGCTGCATGCCGCCCAGATAGCACGGGGCGACGTTGTCGTAGTGGATACTGCCGGAGATGCGCCCTTCCATCTCGCCCATCAGCGCCAGCATCCGCGTTTCGTTCAGCGGCTTGCCGCAAAATTCATTCATCGCCACCAGCGCCGCCACCACCGAACAGGCGCTGGAGCCGAGGCCGGAGCCAATCGGCATATTTTTTTCCAGCACCATCGCCACCGGAACCTTCCGGCCAATTTCCTCGCAGAAACGCTCCCAGCACTGATAAACGATATTCTCCTGCGCCACCGCCGGCAGCTTGCTGGCAAAATGGCCGACGTTTTGCAGGCTGAAACTGGCGGCCGCCTCAACCGAGACGTTGTCCCCCAGCAGCGTACCGTCAACCGGCGTCACCGCCGCGCCCAGGACATCAAACCCGACGCTCATATTGGCACTGGAAGCCGGGGCATATACTTTGACCATCTTAAACTCCTAACTTCCATGACAGGGTACGCAGCAGGTCGGCGAATACGCCAGCCGCGGTCACATCGTTACCCGCGCCATAGCCGCGCAGCACCAGCGGCAGCGGCTGATAATAGTGGCTGTAAAAGGCCAGCGCGTTCTCGCCGTTTTTGACTTTAAACAGCGGATCGTTCCCGTCCACCGCGGCAATTTTCACGCGGCAGGTTCCATCCTCTTCGATGTTACCGACGTAACGCAAGACTTTACCTTCATCGCGCGCTTTCGCCACCCGCGAAGCAAATTCGTTATCCAGCGCTGGCAGACGCGCCATAAAGCTCTCGACGTCGCCGCTGGCATCAAACGCTTCAGGCAGAGCCGACTCAACGATAATGTCCGACAGCTCCAGCTCGCGGCCGGTCTCACGGGCCAGGATCAGCAGCTTGCGGGCAACGTCGACGCCGGAAAGATCGTCGCGCGGATCCGGTTCGGTATAGCCCATATCTCGCGCCAGCGTCGTCGCTTCGGAGAGGGTCATCCCCTCGTCCAGCTTGCCGAAGATAAAGGACAGCGAGCCGGAGAGGATACCGGAGAAGTGCAGCAGTTCGTCACCGGCGTTGAGCAGGTTCTGCAGATTCTCGATAACCGGCAGGCCGGCGCCGACGTTGGTGTCGTAGAGGAATTTGCGTCGGGAGCTGCTCGCCGCGTGGCGCAGCTGATGGTAATAATCCAGCGATGAGGTGTTGGCCTTTTTGTTCGGCGTCACCACGTGGAAACCTTCGCGCAGGAAATCGGCGTACTGATCCGCGACCGCCTGGCTCGAGGTACAGTCAACGATCACCGGGTTGAGCAGATGGTACTCTTTCACCAGGCGGATCAGGCGGCCCAAATTAAGCGACTCTTTCGCTTCGGCCAGCTCAGCGCGCCAGTTTTCCAGATTCAGACCGTGGACGTTGGTCAGCAGCGCCTGGGAATTGGCGACGCCGCACACGCGCAGGTCGATATGCTTGTTCTTCAGCCAGCCCTGCTGACGCTTGATTTGCTCAATCAGCGCGCCGCCAACGCCGCCGACGCCGATAACGAACACCTCAATGACCTGATCGGTATTGAACAGCATCTGGTGGGTGACGCGTACCCCGGTAGTGGCGTCATCATTGCTGACCACTACGGAGATAGAGCGTTCGGAAGAGCCCTGGGCAATCGCCACGATATTAATATTGGCGCGCGCCAGCGCCGCGAAGAACTTGGCCGAAATACCGCGCAGGGTGCGCATACCGTCGCCGACGACGGAAATGATCGCCAGGCGATCCATGATCGAGAGCGGCTCCAGCTGCCCCTCTTTCAGCTCCAGATAGAACTCCTCTTCCATCACCCGTTTTGCCCGGGCGCAGTCGCTTTGCGGCACGCAGAAGCTGATGCTGTACTCAGAAGAGGACTGGGTGATCAGGACCACCGAAATACCGGCGCGGGACATGGTGGCGAAAACGCGGGCGGCCATGCCGACCATTCCCTTCATCCCCGGACCGGAGACGTTGAACATCGCCATATTATTGAGGTTGGAGATCCCCTTAACCGGCAGGCCGTCTTCATCAAGGCTGGCGCCGATAAGCGTACCTGGCGCCTGCGGATTGCCGGTATTTTTGATCAGGCAGGGGATCTGGAACTGAGCGATAGGCGCAATGGTGCGCGGGTGCAGAACCTTAGCGCCGAAGTAGGAGAGCTCCATCGCTTCCTGATAGGACATCGACTTCAGCAGGCGGGCGTCCGGTACCTGACGCGGATCGCAGGTGTAAACGCCGTCGACGTCGGTCCAGATTTCACAACAGTCGGCGCGCAGGCAGGCGGCGAGTACGGCGGCAGAATAGTCGGAGCCGTTACGGCCCAGAACCACCAGCTCGCCCTTTTCGTTGCCGGCGGTAAATCCGGCCATCAGCACCATATGATCCGCTGGGATCTGGCTGGCGGCAATGCGGCGGGTTGATTCGGCAATATCGACGGTGGATTCGAGGTAGTGGCCCACGGCCAGCAGTTTTTCAACGGGGTTAATCACGCTGACCTTATGGCCACGCGCTTCAAGAAGGCCGGCCATGATCGCGATGGAGAGCTTCTCTCCGCGGCAAATCAGCGCAGCGTTGACGCTATCCGGGCACTGGCCAAGCAGGCTGATGCCGTGCAGCACGTGCTTTATCTGGGAAAACTCCTGCTCGACGAAGGTTTTCAGCTGCGCCAGCGCAAAGCCCGGCTGTGCATCGGCGAGACCCTGCAGCAGTTCAGCAAAAATGCGTTCAGCGTCAGCGATATTGGTGAGCGCATCCTGGCCGCCGATGGTTTTTTCAATCATCGCGACCAGATGGTTGGTAATTTTCGCCGGGGCAGACAGTACGGTCGCTACCTGCCCCTGCCTGGCATTGCTCTCCAGAATATCGGCAACACGCAGAAAACGTTCCGCATTTGCCACTGATGTACCGCCGAACTTCAACACGCGCATGGTTGTTACCCCTAGATTTTTTGTCGAAAAAAAAGCCCGCACTGTTCAGGTGCGGGCTTTTTTCTGTGTTTCCTGTACGCGTCAGCCCGCACCGTTACCTGTGGTAATAGTGGTGGTGATAATCGTTGTAATCATGCCGATGCGTTTCATGGATGTTGTGTACTCTGTAATTTTTATCTGTCTGTGTCCTGTGCCTATATTGGTTAAAGTATCTGCCGACTTAAGTCAATGAATTTCTGTTTTTCGCCGGTTTTGACGCACCTGGCCAATGCGCCAGAATGCACCGGTCATTCATCCCTGTTCACGCAGTCTCACGCCATCAATCAGCAGAAAAAACCATACATAAAACTTATGACAGAACTTTACTCCGGTAGGTTTTTTTCAATATCGTGCAGCAAACGATGGAGCATTGCCGTATCCCGCTGCTGCAAAAGTCCAATCCGCTGCTGTAGCCAATCGGTGAGTTTGACGTCTTCAGCGACGCCAAGCCGGGTCAACAAATCGAGGGTTCGCAAACGCAGTGCCTGCAGCTGGTTTTCATCGACGCTCGCGTAAACGGCCGACGCCTGCTGAACCAGGGAGGTCAGCTGATAGCAGTAAACCATCACCGACTGGCCGAGGTTGAGCGACGGATAGTCGGCGACCATCGGCACGCCGGTCAACACGTCGGCAAGGGCCAGCTCCTCGTTGGTCAGGCCGGAATCTTCCCGACCAAAGACCAGCGCCGCGTGGTTCATCCACTGCGCCTTTTCCTCCATCAGCGGCAGGAGCTGCTGCGGGGTAGCGTAGTAGTGGAAGCGCGCCCGGCTGCGGGCCGTGGTGGCGACCGTAAAATCGACATCGTGCAGCGCCTGCTCCAGCGTTGAATAAGTGTTTATATTATCGAGAATATCTCCGGATCCATGGGCGACCCAGCGCGCGGCAGGCTGCAAATGGGCATCGCTTTCGACGATCCGCAGATCGCTAAAGCCCATCGTTTTCATCGCTCGCGCGGCCGCGCCAACGTTCTCTGCCCGAGCCGGGGATACTAATACAATAGATACGCGCATTGTGGTTCTCTTCTACTCTCTCTCGGGGCGAAAATGAAAGTTATCCCTCATTTTACGCGGTGAAAATTTACAAATTTGCAACAAATATCACTAAAATTGCGTTCGATCACCCATAAAAAAAACTAAACTATTTCCAACCAGCCGCGACACGAGGTATGTTAACAGAACGCTTTTATCCATATGTTTGCCAATGATATTTCGCGTCGGATACCGTTTCAGGCGTTGGATTCAGCATATTTATCAGTTTCCCCACGCAACCATTTGAGCTGTGTAAGATTTGTAACTACAAATAGCATTTCAATACGATGATTTCACAAGACTGTTAACGTGCTACAATTGAACTTGATATATGTCAACGAAGCGTAGTTTTATTGGGTGTTCAGCCTCTCTTAGCCTGTTATATTGCTGTTAAAATGGTTAGGATGACAGCCGTTTTTGACACCGTCGGGTCCAGAGGGAAAGTACCCACGACCAAGCTAATGATGTTGTTGACGTTGATGGAAAGTGCATCAAGAACGCAATTACGTACTTTAGTCATGTTACGCCGGACATGTTAATTTGCGACATGTACCAGGCAGGTCAGGGACTTTGGTACTTCCTGTTTCGATTTAGTTGGCAATTTAGGTAGCAAACATGCAGACCCCGCACATTCTTATCGTTGAAGACGAGTTGGTAACACGCAACACGTTAAAAAGTATTTTCGAAGCAGAAGGTTATGATGTGTTCGAAGCGACCGATGGCGCGGAAATGCATCAGATCCTGTCTGAAAATGATATCAACCTGGTAATCATGGATATTAACCTGCCGGGTAAAAATGGTCTCCTGCTGGCGCGTGAACTGCGCGAACAGGCGGACGTCGCGCTGATGTTCCTTACCGGCCGCGATAATGAAGTTGATAAGATTTTGGGCCTCGAAATTGGCGCAGATGACTATATCACTAAACCATTCAACCCCCGTGAACTGACTATTCGCGCGCGCAACCTGCTCTCCCGTACCATGAATCTGGGTACCGTAAGCGAAGAACGTCGCAGCGTAGAAAGCTACAGGTTCAACGGTTGGGAGCTGGATATCAACAGCCGTTCTCTGGTCAGCCCGAACGGTGAGCAGTACAAGCTGCCGCGCAGTGAATTCCGCGCAATGCTGCACTTCTGCGAAAACCCGGGCAAAATCCAGTCACGCGCTGAGCTGCTGAAGAAAATGACCGGCCGTGAGCTTAAGCCGCACGACCGTACCGTAGACGTGACCATCCGTCGCATTCGTAAGCATTTTGAATCTACTCCGGATACGCCGGAAATCATCGCTACCATTCACGGTGAAGGTTACCGCTTCTGTGGCGATCTGCAGGAATAATTAACTATTCCCGCAGCAACAACGTAAAACGGCGCTCAAGGCGCCGTTTTTTTATTTCCAGATCCTGAACGTATCGTCGCCCCCACCGTCGGGCTGCTCCGCCTTTTTTGGCTTCTGAGACGATAGCGCGTACCAGTCAACGTGGCGGGTTAGCAGCATCAGCGCGCTTAGCGCCAGCAGCAGCACGCCGGTGCCGAGCAGCAGCGCGCTATCTTCCGAACGCAGCAGCATCCACATAACGCTATCCAGCAATAATAGCGCGCAGACGAAGAGCAGGCTGTTGCGCCATCCTTTCAGCACGGCGTGCAGATACACGGCGTTGATCAGCGCGCCGATGACGCTGGCGGCAATCCACGATGGCGTAAAGCCAATGTGTTCCGAGAGCGCCAGCAATACCAGATAGAACATCACCAGCGACAGGCCAACCAGCAGATACTGCAGCGGATGCAGGCGGTACATTGTTAAACTTTCGAAGACAAAGAAAGCCATAAAGGTTAGCGCAATCAAAAGAATGGCATATTTAGTCGCCCGATCGGTCAGCTGATAGTGATCGGCTGGCGTAGTGACGTTGACGTTGAAGGCCGGCAGCTCCCGCCACTCAACCTCCCGATCGTCAACGAAGAACTTCGCCATGTTGTTGGCAAACCAGCTGCTTTGCCAGCGGGCGCTATAGCCGGAGGCGCTGACCTCGCGGCTAACGGGAAGAAAATCGCCAAGAAAACCGGGGTGCGCCCAGTTGCTTGCCAGCTGCAGCTCGCTATTGCGCCCCACGGGCACCACCGAGAAGCTCCCCGTTCCGTTCAGGTTGAGAGTGAACGCAAGGTCCAGCGTTTTCTGCTGCGCCGACAGCGGCGGCAGCGGCATATGAATCCCCTCTCCGCTGCCGCTGAGGCCCAGCCCGGGCTCCACGGGCAGCGTCTCGCCGCCTACCTCCGGCGCGTTAATCGCGCCAATTCCGCGCGCATCGCTGACGCCAACCACCACAAAGGGCCTGCCCAGCGTAATATTATCTTTTTTGAGCTCAGCCAGGCGGGAGGTATCAAACTGCGCCCTGATCCCAAGCGTGTTGTGCCAGATTTGGCCCTCATAAATGCCTATCTGTCGGGATTCCACGTTCTGCTTGCCGCTTATCGCCAGCGATTCCGGAAGCCAGTAGTGCACCCAGGTCTGCTGATACTCGACCTCTTTTTTATCCTCAAGACGGGTCAACGTCTCGGTGACCGGGATTGCGATCAGCGGCCCGGTCAGCTTTTGCGCGCCGCTGGTGCTTCTCTCCAGCGCATCAACAACGTCGCTACGATAGTCCGCCCGCTCGACAATCAGCTGCCGGACCATCATCAGGGGGATAGATAACAACAGGATACACCCCAGCAGGGTGCTCATTTTCCAGAATAGCGGTGATTTCAACATAGCGTCCTCCTCAGTGAAGCGCTCACCTTAGCCGGGCTATGTGGGGGGAGTTTGAAGCTATGTGAAGGGACGGTGAAGTATCAGCACGGCGCGCACTCCGCCCTGCGGGCGATTGCTGAGCTGAATATCGCCCTGATGCAGCCGCGCCACTTCGCGGACAAAAGCCAGCCCCAGGCCGCTGCTTTTATGGCCGTTTTCACGCGGCAGCGAATAGAAACGCTCGAAGATGCGTCCAAGCGCATAATCCGGGATGCCGCTGCCGCTATCGCTGATGGCCAGCGCCAGGCCCGCCTGCTGCTGCTCTGCGCTCATGACTATCTCCCCTTGGGCAGGGGTAAAATCGATGGCGTTATCCAGCAGGTTGCCCAGGGCCTGCGCGAGCAGCTCGCCGTCGGCCTCCGCCGTCAGGCCGCTCTCCTGCCAGCGTAAGCGGATTTTCTTTACCGCCAGTACCGCCTCGCGCTCCTCGGCTAAGCGACGGAAAAGGCTATCAATTGCGAGCGGCTCAAGGGCGATCTCCAGCCGGTTCTCCAGCCTCGCCTGGCGTAACAGCTTCTCAACCAGCGACTGCATCCGCGCATTCTGCGTCAGGATATTGCCGGTAAAACGCGCGGCGACCTCCGGCGGCGGCCCTTCACGCAGGATCTCTGCGGCGCCGCGAATGGCGGCCAGCGGGCTTTTCAGCTCATGCGTCAGGGCATGAACGTAGTTTTCAATGGTGTTCTTACCCTCCAGCTTGACGCGCATGCTTTCCAGCGCCAGCGCCAGCTTGCGCAGCTCGCTGCTGCCAACGTTGGGCAGCGGAAGCGGCCGGTCGGCGGTGACCGAATCGGCATAGCGCACCAGCTTGCCGATCGAGAAGTTGATCCACCAGACCATCAGCGAGCCTATCAGCAGCGCGATCCCCAGCAGCGCCCCGCTGGCCCACAGCATTCGCCGTTCGCTACGCTTAATCACCGGTGCCATCGCCTGGTTGGGTTTACTGACGCTCAGCACCCCAATAATACGGCCGCCATCGGTAACCGGCGCGGCGACGTACATCACCGAACTGTCCGTATCGTTGGGGTCGGCCAGGGTGCTGCGCGCGCCGTACTGGCCGCGCAGGGTCAGCCACACGTCATTCCAGCGAGAATAGTCCTGCCCCACCGCTTCTCCCGCCGAATCGAATACCACTTTGCCCTTCTCATCGGTCAGGTAGACGCGATACTCGTTACGCGTTTTGCTGATGCCCGCGATATTCGCCTCGATCGGCCGCTGATGCAGCGTCTGAAACGCCCTGGCCAGGCGCCCCTGCTGCGGCTGAGCGGAGAGCAGATCTTCTCGCGCCAGCTCCGCCAGCAGCGTGGCGGTATCAATCAGCGTGCCCTCCGTCGCCCGACGTACCCCGGGTTTTATTTCCTGGACGAAGATGAAAAGCACGAACCATGCCGCAATCGCGACAATCAGAAAGTAGCCCAGCAGCAGCCGCATGCCGATACGCATCAGGCGCCTCCCAGGCTATATCCCATGCCGCGATGCGTATTAACCGGTGAAAGGTGAGGATTGACCTCGCGCAGCTTCGCGCGCAGGGTTTTGATATGGGTATCAACGGTGCGGTCGAAGCTTTCATGCGCATCCCCCCACACCGCGTCCATCAGCTGCTGGCGGGAAAAGACCCGCCCCGGCGAGCGCAGGAGGGTTTTTAGCAGCAGGAATTCATAGCGCGTCAGGGTTAGCGGCTGGCCGCACCAGGTGACCCGCGCCGCGGCCTCGTTGAGCTGAAATTCGCCCACCTGCAGCACTGCGCCAGAGGCCGCAAACTTTTGCACCCGCCGCAGAACGGTGCGCACCCGGGCGCACACTTCGCGCGGCGAGAAGGGCTTCGCGATGTAGTCATCGGCGCCTATTTCAAGGCCCAGCAGCTTATCCACTTCTTCGCTACGGGCGGTGAGAAACAGGACCGGGAGCGTCGGATAGCGGCCCAGCAGCTGACGGCACAGCTCAAAGCCGCTGATGTCGGGGAGGCCCACGTCCAGAATGGCCAGGTCCGGCATTCGGTGGCGGGCGGCATCGAGCGCGGGCAGCCCACGCGCAAAAACGCTCACCACAAAGCCTTCCTGCTGGAGCATGTAGACAAGCGTGTCGGCAATACTCTGCTCATCCTCCACCAACCAGATCTGCGGCTGCTGCATCGTCGTTCCCTGTTATTTATTCCACGGCATGATCGGCACGGCGCTGATCGCATTCTTCGGCGATCCGTCAACGACCTTATCGGAATAGCTCATGTAGATCAGGGCGTTACGCTTGCTATCGTAAAAACGGACGACCTGCAGCTTTTTAAACACCAGCGAAGTACGTTTCTGGAACACAACGTCTCCCTGCGACTTGCCGTTTTTGATTTTATCGGTCACTTCAATCGGCCCAACCTGCTGGCAGGAGATCGCCGCGTCAGAGGTATCTTCAGCCAGTCCCAGACCGCCCTTAATGCCGCCGGTTTTCGCCCTGCTGATATAGCAGGTCACGTTCTGCACGTCCGGATCGTCAAAGGCTTCAACGACGATCTTATGGTCCGGGCCGAAGAATTTGAAGACGGTATCGACCGAGCCAATCTGTTCCGCCTGAGCCGCCTGGCCACCGGCCAGTAAAAGCAGTCCGATCATTAACTTCTTGTATTTCATATTGTTACCATTTTTTAGAATTTCCCCGAGCGATGATTATCTGCTCAATGGAAAAGGTTTATAGATCACAGCTTTACAAAAATAGCGGGGATATTCGCTGACAAATCGCATTTAAAGGCAAAAAAAACACTGAATGCTAAAACATCAAAAAATGCTATTATCCGCTACCTTAGTAGCAGGCACCTAAGTTTAAGGATGAGGACATTTTATGGATCAAGCAGGGATTATTCGCGATCTCCTTAGCTGGCTGGAAGGTCACCTGGATCAGCCGCTGTCGTTGGACAATGTGGCAGCGAAGGCGGGTTATTCCAAGTGGCATTTGCAAAGAATGTTCAAAGACGTAACCGGCCATGCTATAGGTGCCTATATCCGCGCGCGCCGTTTATCAAAATCGGCGGTGGCGCTGCGCCTGACCGCGCGTCCGATCCTCGACATCGCCCTGCAGTACCGCTTTGACTCTCAGCAAACCTTTACCCGGGCGTTTAAAAAACAGTTCTCTCTGACGCCTGCGCTCTACCGCCGCTCCCCTGACTGGAGCGCTTACGGTATGCGTCCTCCCCTGCGCCTGGGCGAATTCACCATGCCGCAGCATGAGTTTATCACCCTGAGCAATACGCCGCTGATTGGCGTGACCCAGAGCTATACCTGTAAGCTGGAGGAGATCTCTGACTTCCGTAACCAGATGCGCGTGCAGTTCTGGCGGGATTTCCTCGGCAATTCGCCGTCGATTCCGCCAACCCTTTACGGCCTGCATGAGCCGCGCCCAAGTCTTGAGAAAGATGACGAGCAGGAGGTCTTCTATACCACGGCCGTAACGCCGGAGATGGCCAACGGTCACCTGCACAATTCGCATCCGATCGCCCTCGAAGGCGGTGAGTACGTGATGTTCACCTATGAAGGATTAGGGACCGGGCTGCAGGAGTTTATCCTGACGGTGTACGGCACCTGTATGCCGATGCTGAACCTCACCCGCCGCAAAGGCCTGGATATCGAACGCTTCTTCCCTCAGGATGAAAACCGGGATCAGGATACGCCGATTCAGCTACGCTGCGAGTATCTGATCCCGATCCGCCGCTAGCGCTGCAGTTCGTCCATCGCGGGGGCATCAAGATGCGAAATATCCCCCGCGGTTTCCACCACCCAGCCTGAAGCCAGCCACGGGCTTTGCTGATAATCAACGCGTGAAATCGAACAGTTGCGCAGGCGCAGCCGACGTTCGGCGTGCGCGGGCAGGCCAAGAATCGTACTCACCAGACAGCCCAACGCCATCCCGTGACTCACCAGCAGCGGCCGACTCCCCTCAGGCAGCTCCAGACAGGAGGTCAGCGCCGCGTGCATACGCTGGCTGAGCTCCTGCATCGACTCGCCTTGCGGAATACGTCCGTCCGGGGTGCCGTTAACCAGCCGACGACGCCAGCCCTCCTCCTCCTCGCTCAGCGAATCGATATGGCGTTTCTCAAGAACCCCCATATCCAGCTCGCGCAGGCGTGAGTCGAGGACGATGCTGCAGCCGCAGGCTTCCGCGATAATTTCTGCCGTTCGCCGCGTACGGCCTAAATCGCTGGCAATAATATGCGTAATGTTCAGCGTTCTGGCGCGTTCGCCAACCTGCCAGGCCTGGCGCTCACCGTGGGCGGTTAGCGGACTGTCGGACTGGCCCTGAATACGTCGCTCGGCGTTCCACTGCGTTTCACCGTGGCGAACAAGGTGTACCTGTAACATGCTTTTTATCCGTTCTGTGCTCTTCACAATTTCGGCTGACGGGCCGGCGGCCTGCAGCGAAAACGATTTGGAGTATACTGCGATGACGTTAATTTATTCTGAGTTGTTTGATTATGCACCATGTTGTCTCAGCTACCACTAATCCCGCCAAAATTCAGGCAATTCTGCAGGCTTTTAACGAGATCTTCGGCGAAGGATCCTGCCACATTGAGTCCGTCTCCGTCGAGAGCGGCGTGCCGGAACAGCCGTTTGGCAACGACGAAACGCGCGCTGGCGCACGAAATCGGGTCGCAAACGCGCGGGCCGCGCGCCCGGATGCCGATTTCTGGGTCGCCATTGAGGCCGGGATCGACGACGGCAGTACGTTTAGCTGGGTCGTTATCGAAAATAGCCTGCAGCGCGGCGAAGCGCGCTCGGCCACGCTGCCGCTGCCGGCGGCGATCCTCGAACAGGTCCGCGCCGGCGAAGCCTTAGGGCCGGTGATGTCACAGCATACCGGCATCGATGAAATTGGCCGTAAAGAGGGAGCTATCGGCATTTTTACCGCCGGTAAGCTGACGCGCAGCAGCGTTTATCATCAGGCGGTGGTGCTGGCGCTTAGCCCGTTTCATAACGCTATTTATCGTTAACATTCAGCAGCGCCTGCTCCAGCCACTGTCGCAGCTCGGGGGGCGCCGACTTCAGGCTATTTGAGCCGCGGGTAATGGTGGCAATCCCGGCGCCGAGCTCGCTTTTCAGCTCGCGCTGGCTCATCTCTCCGCGCAGCAGCTCTTCAATAATCCGCACGCGGGTGCCCAGCGCCTCGCGCTCATCGGGCGTCAGCATCAGCTGCAGCAGCGGCAGGTGCAGATCGTCGGCGTACGCCTGCTGAAGCAGGGCCACGAAACGAAGCCACTCCTGATGACGTTGTTCGGCCACCGCCGCTGAATAAGGGGATTGTTGGGTCATGTTGCGCCGCCATGTTAAGGCCGACGGCTCGAGCCGCCGAGCGTGTGTACTCATTAACGAGTACAAAGCATAGCATACTCCGGTCAATACTCTATGGATTTCGGGCGGCATAGCAAAATGCTATGCCGCCCGCAGGCCGTCGGCGCTAGTAACGCTGCTGCCACTCCGCATCGGTGAGCATTCCCGCTTTCTCACCCATGAAGTAGCGATAGTAGGCGTCATAGGAGAGCACGTTCTTCACGTAGCCGCGCGTTTCCGAGAACGGAATGCTCTCGATAAACGCCACCGCGTCGATCCGACCGGCGCTATTGCTCCGCCAGGTGCGCACGCGCCCAGGTCCGGCGTTGTAGGCGGCGGATGCGTAAATGCGGTTATTGCCGAACTGCTGATAAACGTACTGCAGATAGCTGGTGCCAATATTGATGTTGGTCTCCGGATCCAGCAGCTGCGACGGGCCGCCGTAGCCGGCAATATTAAACATCCCAACCGTATGGGTAGCGGTACCCGGCATAATCTGCATCAGGCCGCTGGCGCCAACCGGCGAGCGGACCTTCGGGTTCCAGGCGCTCTCCTGACGGGCAATCGCCATGGCGTAGCTTTGCGAAATGTCCTTGCCGCTGATGTAGCGGGAGAAAAGATCGTTCCAGGCCAGCGGGAAGCGCTCTTCCAGCTGATCCCACAGCTTCCCGGCGATCGTCGCCTGCACGCTCAGATCCCACCAGTGCTGGTTGAAGGCGTAGCGCGCCAGCTGGGCCTGCTGATCTTTGGTTCGGCTGGTCACCAGGTTCGCCCACTCGCTGCGCGCGGTGTTATCCATATTCCAGTACATCAGCTCGCGCACCCTGGCCATTTCCGGCCCCGAGGTCAGCGCCGAATCGAGGGTGGCGGGCGCCTTGTCGATGCGGAAGGTGAACGCTTCCCCCAGCCGCTGGGCGGCAATCATCGGGTAGAAACCGCGCTGCTGCATCAGCGAACGGAGGATGGCTTTCGCTTCATCGTCACGCCCGCGCTCCAGCAGCAGATCCGCCTGCCAGTAACGCCACTCGTCTTTCTCTTTGGCCTCCATCGGCAGGCGCGACAGCCAGGTGTTCAGGCCGCGACGATCGCCGGTCCCCAGCGCCATGCGCACGCGGCGCTCCACCAGCGGCGTGGACTGCGAGCGCATAATGGCGTCATCGCGCCAGGCCGCCTGCTCGTCGGTCACGTCGGTGCCCATCAGGCGCCAGGCGACGATATCGCGCAGCGCCTGGGTTTGATCGTCATTGAGCTGCTGCGCCTGGACCAGCGAAGGGATCATCAGTCGGGCGTTTTCAACGTCCTGACGCGCCACGCTCTCAAAGGCCACCGCCGCCATCTGGCGGGTGAAATCGGTGGCTCCGGTGGTGCGGGCAAAATTCATCACGGTATTCGGATCGTTAGCCAGCGCCACGATCGCCGAAGAGATGGTCAGATACTCAGGCGGCATCTGCTGCGCCAGCGATCGCACCAGGCTGGTGTTGCCCGCCTTCATCGCCAGGCGGATGCGTTCGAGCCAGGCCAGCGGGTCCTGCTGGCCGGAGGCGCGCCAGGCGCTAAACAGCGCGTCGCACGCGTTGGGCTGGCTTTTACCGGTAAGCCACAGCGTTTTTGCACCGTCCCAGGCCTCCTGCGCCTGGCCAACGCTCAGCTTCGCATAGTAATAGTTACACTGCGCCTCGGTGCTGGCGGGCTTATCGGGGCTAAACGCCAGCAGGCCCTGCCAGTCGCTGCGGCGGGCCAGCTCGTTGACGAAGCGGGATTTCAGGGAGCGCGCGGGCGGAAGCGTGGGGTTAGCCTCAATAAAATTCTTCACCACCAGCGCCGGCTGGTTCATCAGGTCATCGGTTATCTGCCGGTACTGGAGGTACGGGTATAACGGATAGGTCGACAGCGTGGGCATCAGCTCGTCGACGACCGACATCTGCCGGCTATCCCACGCCTGCTTAATTTGGGCGTAGCGGCTGCGCTGTTCATCCAGTGAATCCGCATGCGCCAGCTGGCTAAGCGTCAGCAGGCTTACGCCGGCAGCCAGAAGACGCCATGCCGTAGTTTTGGCCTTTTCCACAAGCTATTCCCCTAGTTAAGTCCATCAGAGCAGCATCGTGCCGCTTTTAAAATATTCCGGTATCGCTTTAGATATGCTAACCAGACAACGCCAAACGCGCCACGTCCTGAACATTTTTTTACTCTTCTGTGAATCCCATCGCCTCTCTGGGATTAAAGCGCGAAAAAGGCTACACTTCGCCTTTGAAAACTATTCACTACCCTACTCAAAATCATTCTCGCTAATGCAGCCTGAAGGTTGAAGAGTATATAAAAGAGGCGAAGTCCAACGTGGCTCAATTCGTTTATACCATGCATCGTGTCGGCAAAGTGGTTCCGCCGAAACGTCATATTTTGAAAAATATCTCCCTGAGCTTCTTCCCTGGCGCGAAGATCGGCGTTCTCGGCCTGAACGGCGCCGGTAAGTCCACCCTGCTGCGCATTATGGCCGGTATCGATACCGATATCGAAGGCGAAGCCCGCCCGCAGCCGGGCCTTAAGATTGGCTACCTGCCGCAGGAGCCGAAGCTCAACCCGGAGCAGACCGTTCGCGAGTCCGTGGAAGAGGCGGTTGCCGAAGTGGTTAACGCCCTGAAAGGCCTCGATGAGGTGTACGCTAAGTATGCCGAGCCGGACGCCGACTTCGATAAGCTCGCCGCACAGCAGGGCAAGTTCGAGGAGATAATCCAGGCGCACGACGGCCATAACCTGAACGTCCAGCTCGAGCGCGCGGCCGACGCCCTGCGCCTGCCGGACTGGGATGCCAAAATCGCCAACCTCTCCGGCGGTGAGCGCCGCCGCGTGGCGCTGTGCCGCCTGCTGCTTGAAAAACCGGACATGCTGCTGCTCGACGAACCAACCAACCACCTGGATGCCGAATCCGTGGCCTGGCTGGAACGCTTCCTGCACGACTTCGAAGGCACCGTTGTGGCCATTACCCACGACCGTTACTTCCTTGATAACGTCGCCGGCTGGATCCTCGAGCTCGACCGCGGTGAAGGCATTCCGTGGGAAGGCAACTACTCCTCCTGGCTGGAGCAGAAAGATCAGCGTCTGGCCCAGGAAGCCTCTCAGGAAGCGGCGCGCCGCAAGTCCATTGAGAAAGAGCTGGAGTGGGTCCGCCAGGGCGCCAAAGGCCGTCAGTCTAAGGGCAAAGCCCGTCTGGCGCGCTTCGAAGAGCTCAACAGCGTTGAATACCAGAAACGTAACGAAACCAACGAACTGTTTATTCCGCCTGGAGCACGTCTGGGGGATAAAGTCGTTGAGGTCACCAACCTGCGTAAATCCTACGGCGATCGCCTGCTGATTGACGACCTGAACTTCTCGGTACCGAAAGGGGCCATCGTCGGGATCATCGGGCCAAACGGCGCGGGTAAATCCACCCTGTTCCGCATGATGTCCGGTCAGGAACAGCCTGACGCCGGTTCTATTACCCTGGGTGATACCGTCAAGCTGGCCTCCGTCGATCAGTTCCGTGACGCGATGGATAACAGCAAAACCGTGTGGGAAGAGGTCTCCGGCGGGCTGGATATCATGAAGATCGGCAACACCGAGATGCCGAGCCGCGCCTACGTTGGCCGCTTTAACTTCAAGGGCGTCGATCAGGGCAAACGCGTCGGCGAGCTGTCCGGCGGTGAGCGCGGTCGTCTGCACCTCGCCAAGCTGCTGCAGGTTGGCGGTAACGTTCTGCTGCTCGATGAACCAACCAACGACCTGGATATCGAAACCCTGCGCGCGTTAGAAAACGCCCTGCTGGAGTTCCCGGGCTGTGCGATGGTTATCTCGCACGACCGCTGGTTCCTTGACCGCGTCGCGACCCACATTCTGGATTACCAGGATGAAGGCAAGGTGGAGTTCTTCGAAGGTAACTTTACCGAATACGAAGAGTACAAGAAGCGCACCCTCGGCGCCGATGCGCTGGAGCCGAAGCGCATCAAGTACAAACGTATTGCCAAGTAATAAGAACAGGTAATAAAAAACGGGTGGCCCAGGCCACCCGTTTTTCTGTTCATCGCCGCCGCCGCATAATACGGCCATCGCGCCCGTTAGCCCGGCTCGCCCATCAGCTGCTTCACCAGCTCAACGCAGCGCAGAAAGCGCGTATCGTAGTCCGCCTCTTTCACGTGCACGAAGTCTATTTCGTTCTCTTTCAGCAACGACACCAGCAGGGTCTGGAACTCCGTACGATCCACCGAGCTTCCCAGACTGCGTAAACCGTCGGCCACCCACGGCGTATTGTTCTCCAGCAGGATAACCAGGTCGAAACGGTACTCGTCAATCAGCGCCTGGACGAAGGGATGCTCGCGGCCTTCATACTTCAGACAGAACGCCTGGGTACTGACAAAATCGGTATCGATGAACGCCACTTTATTGGCATATTTCACAGCAAAATCAATGTACTGCGCGTGCCCAAGCGCAATTTTATCATAGTCAGAATACTGCAGCGCCATCTCGTCACCGCCCAGATGCGAGAAGACGTAGTCCCGGCCATACTCCCAGGCACTGGTGGTATTGAAGATGTTGGCCAGCTTATTGACCAGCGTCGATTTACCGCTCGATTCGCCGCCGAGGATCGCCACCGTACGCACGAAGAACGGCTTCACTTCGGTGGGGATATATTCCCAGTAGCGGAACGGGTTTTCGCGGATCTGCCCGCCGCTGATGCTCATAAAGGTCCGTTTAGGATCGATAAGTACCGTTTCGATCCCCAGATGCTCCAGATACTGCGGGGCGTCGGACTCTTCCGAGGTATAGATCCAGTTCGGCTGAATGCCCTTCTCGTCCATAAAGGCGCGGATCCCGTGGCTCCAGACGTCCCAGCCGTGCGGATAAGGCTCCATCCCCTCTTCATTAAAGGCGTGAATGCGGATGTTTTTCTGGTATTTGAAGGTTTGCAGCAGCCAGCGCAGGCGGTCGGGCACCGTCGGCTGCTGCGACATGGCGCTCTCTTCAAACAGCTCGCGGTCGCGAGTATCGTCATAGCCCATGATGATATGCAGCTCGTCGACCTGGCTGCAGGCGCGCTGGATCAAATAGATATGGCCGGTATGCAGCGGGTAAAATTTACCAAACACCACGCCGACGCTTTTCTGCCGACGCGGGAACTCAAGGCCGAGAAAGCGGTGCAGGGCTTCCAGCTTCTGCGCGCTCGGGCTCTTAATTTTCGCATTCAGCAGCTGGCTCAGATAGCCTTTGGTCATCCCGCTGGCTTCAGCCACCTGCTGCAGCGTGCAGCCTTTTTGCTTAATCGCGGTTTTGAGATAGTCGAACGATGACACAAGAGCCTCCTGCTTGAGCAATACTGAAAAAATATCCTGTGGGTTTCTGCTGGCGGCAAGCGCAAATCCCGATGAGCTGAGTGAACTCAGTGATTCGGGCAAGCGACGCCGCCAACACACCTGCCGCCGGAAAGGCGACGGATATTTAATTATAAGTCGTCAAAAACGCTTAGCGCATCCGCAAGCTTTTTCACGCCAAAGATTTGCATCCCTTCCGGTACTTTTTTCGGCACGTTGGCCGCCGGGACGATGGCGCGGCGGAAGCCGTGCTTGGCCGCCTCGGAGATGCGCTCCTGGCCGCTGGGCACCGGGCGGATCTCGCCGGAGAGCCCCACTTCGCCAAACACCACCAGATCGTGCGGCAGCGGACGATCGCGCAGGCTCGACACCATCGCCAGCAGCAGCGCCAGGTCCGCGCTGGTTTCCGCCACCTTCACCCCGCCAACGACGTTAACAAACACGTCCTGGTCGGCCATCTGCAGGCCGCCGTGACGGTGCAGCACCGCCAGCAGTATCGCCAGACGGTTCTGCTCCAGCCCCACGGCCACGCGGCGCGGGTTGGACATCATCGAGTGATCGACCAGCGCCTGAATCTCCACCAGCAGCGGACGGGTGCCTTCCCAGACCACCATCACCGAGCTGCCGGAAGTGACCTCATCGCCGCGGCTGAGGAAAATCGCCGAAGGGTTGCTGATTTCGCGCAGCCCCTGTTCGGTCATCGCGAAGACGCCCAGCTCATTCACCGCGCCGAAGCGGTTCTTATGGCTGCGCAGGGTGCGAAAGCGGGAATCGGCGTCGCCATCCAGCAGCACCGAGCAGTCAATACAGTGTTCGAGCACCTTCGGCCCGGCCAGCGAGCCGTCTTTGGTGACGTGACCCACCATGATAATCGCCACGTCGCGGGTTTTGGCAAACCGCGTCAGGTAGGCGGCGGTCTCACGCACCTGGGCCACGCTGCCCGGCGAGGACTGGACGTCGGCCATATGCATCACCTGGATCGAGTCGATGACCATCAGCTGCGGCTTCTCTTCGTCGGCGATCTGGCAAATTTGCTCAATGCTGGTTTCGGAGAGCATGTTGAGATTGGCCGTTGGCAGCCCCAGACGATGCGCGCGCATCGCCACCTGCTGCAGCGACTCTTCCCCGGTGACGTACAGAGTTTTCATGCCTTCCGCCAGCCGGCACAGCGTCTGGAGCAGCAGCGTCGATTTCCCCGCGCCCGGGCTGCCGCCAATCAGAATCGCGCTCCCCGGCACCACGCCGCCGCCAAGCACGCGGTCAAACTCCTTAAAGCCGGTGGAAAAGCGCGGCAGCGCCTCGAGGCTGATCTCCGAAAGTTTCTGCACCTTCGACACGCCGGCATTACCGGCGTAGCCCGTCAGACGCTCGTTTCTCGCCACCTGCGGCGAAGCGGCAATACGCACCTCGGTGATGGTATTCCAGGCATGACAGGCGCTGCACTGCCCCTGCCAGCGGGGGTAATCCGCACCACATTCATTACAGACAAATGCGCGTTTTGGAGCTTTCGCCACGTTAACCTCTTACTTTTGGTTCATGCTGCCCGAGAGAATACAGAATACCCCCATCAGGTCAGCGTGGCGGATTGTCACTTCCGCCAGCTCGTTCACTTTTGGTTTTGCATGATAGGCGATACCGAGGCCCGCGGCCTTGATCATCGGCAGATCGTTGGCACCGTCG
The DNA here is from genome assembly GCF_030078455.1 of Klebsiella sp. Ech2A. NCBI lineage: Bacteria > Pseudomonadati > Pseudomonadota > Gammaproteobacteria > Enterobacterales > Enterobacteriaceae > Klebsiella > Klebsiella sp. Ech2A. The sequence continues at coordinate 26,801 of NZ_JAQGFU010000045.1, forward strand.
CCAATAGCCACGGTTTGCGCGGGCGGAATTTCATATTTTTCCGCCAGCTTGCGCAGCGTCGCGGCTTTGTACTTAGCGTCGACGATATCGCCCGTCACGTTGCCGGTTAGCTTACCGTCCATAATTTCCAGCTCATTGGCGAACACGGCGTCGAGATGCAGCTTGTCGCGCAGGTACTCGGCAAAGAACGTGAAGCCGCCGGAGGCGATAGCCACCTTCCAGCCCAGCGCTTCCAGCTTCAGCACCAGCTGGGTCAGCCCCGGCATCAGCGGCAGCGCGTCGCGCACCTGCAGCAAAATATTCGCATCGGCATCTTTCAGCGTTGCCACCCGCTGGCGCAGACTGGCGGTAAAGTCCAGCTCGCCGCGCATCGCGCGTTCGGTCACTTCCGATACCAGCTCGCCGGTTCCCGCCAGCTTCGCAATTTCATCGATACACTCGATCTGAATGGCGGTGGAGTCCATATCCATCACCAGCAGCCCCGGCGAGCGCAGGTGCGGGATTTTGCCCAGCGGCGCGACGTCCAGCCCGGCTTCGTGCGCCAGCCGGGTTGCGCGCAGGGTCAGAGAGCCGGCCAGACGAATCACCTGATAGTCCTCAACGACCCAGGAGGCGACGATAACCAGCGCCGCGCCCAGCTCACGCTGCCAGTCGGTTAAACGGCGCTTATCAAGGCCCCGGCCGTAGAGCAGCCAGCCGCTGCGTCCGGCGTGATAATCCAGCGGCATGACCTCATCACCGCTCAGCGAAAGCGGTAATCCAGGCCACAGGGAAACATCTTCGGGCAGATCGCACCAGGTCAAACTGTTTGGCATTACGGCTCCAGGTTTCTTCATTCAGGCGAGGAAAATAACGCATGAGGCTACCTTGTAACCAGCGCTTCTGGCAACATTAAGCTGCAAATATTAAAGGTGGAATATGGTACGCGCAAAACTGAAATTCCGACTGCATCGCGCCGTCATCGTTCTGATCTGTCTGGCGCTTCTTGTCGCCCTGATGCAGGGAGCCTCGTGGTTCAGCCAGAACAGCCAAAAGCAGCGTAACCCGCAGCTGGAAGAGCTGGCCCGCACGCTTGCCCAGCAGGTGTCGCTAAATATTGCGCCGTTAATGCGCAGCGAAACGCCCGATGAGAAGCGCATCGGCCAGCTGCTGGAGCAGCTGACCCGACAGAGCCGCATCCTGGACGCCGGGGTCTATGACGACCAGGGCGATCTGGTGGCCCGCTCCGGCGAAGGCGTCAACGTGCGCGACAGGCTCGCCCTCGACGGCAAAAAGGCCGGCGGCTACTTTAATCAGCAAATCGTCGAACCTATTCAGGGCAAAAACGGTCCGCTCGGCTACCTGCGCCTGACGCTGGATACCCATACGTTAGCGACCGAGGCAAAACAGGTGGATAATACCACCAATATTCTCCGCCTGATGCTGCTGCTGTCGCTGGCTATCGGCGTCGTGCTGACCCGCACCCTGCTGCAGGGTAAACGCACCCGCTGGCAGCAGTCGCCATTCCTGCTTACCGCTAATAAGCCGGTACAGGACGAAGATAAAGATGAATAAGGAAATCGCCAATGTCGACGCTACGCCTGCTGCTCTCCGACTCTTACGATCCGTGGTTCAACCTCGCGGTTGAGGAGTCTATTTTCCGCCAGATGCCGGCAACCCAGCGGGTGCTGTTCCTGTGGCGCAACGCCGATACGGTGGTGATTGGCCGGGCGCAAAACCCGTGGAAAGAGTGCAACACCCGCCGGATGGAGGAGGGTAACGTGCGCCTGGCCCGCCCCAGCAGCGGCGGGGTCGCCGGTTTT
>NZ_JAQGFU010000046.1:0-27740 GCF_030078455.1 Klebsiella sp. Ech2A
GCGGGCGGGCGGCGGGGTCGCGCCAGCCGCGAACGTGGGTTACGCCGATCGCCACGGCCTTGCTCAGGCGCTGGCTGAGCAGCACCAGCCCGAGGCAGCAGCTCATCTGGATCAGCGCCAGCATCGCCGCGCGGGCCGGATCGTAATCAAAGCTCAGCGCCTGATAGATTGCCAGCTCGATGGTGGTGGCCCGCGGGCCGCCGCCAAGAGAGAGGACGGTCGCGAAGCTGGCGAAGCAGAGCATAAAGATCAGCGCCGCCACCGGAGGAATTTGCCGCCGCAGCCACGGCCACTCGACGAAGCGGAAAAAGTGAAAGCCGCGCATGCCAAGCTGGGCCGCAATTTGCCGCTGTTCGCCGGGGATATTCTCCAGCGCCTGCAGCAGCAGGCGGGTCGCCATCGGCATATTGAAGAAGACGTGCGCCAGCAGGATCCCCTGCAGCCCGTAGGGTGAGAAATCCCACCGCCATCCCAGCGCGTTAAATGCCGCCGCCAGCCAGCCCTGGCGCCCGTAAACGCTCAGGATGCCAAATACCGCCACCAGCACCGGCAGGATCAGCGTCATCGCGCACAGGCGCAGCAGCAGCGTGCGGCCGGGAAAGCGGCGCCGGTAAAGGGCGCGGGCAAGAAAAATGGCCGGCAGCACCGAGAGCAGCGCCGAAAGAAACGCCTGCCAGAAGGAGAAGCGCACGACGTGCCAGAGATAGCTGTCGCCGACGATAGTCATCCAGGCCGCCTCCGGCGCGCTGCTCCAGAGCGCCAGAAAAGCGGCCAGCGCCACCGCGACCAGCACGGTGGCGGCCGTCAGGCCCGGCAGCAGCCAGCCGATGCTTAGCGGCTGACGGCGCGTTGCCATGCGTTAATCCAGTTCTGCCGTTCGCCAGCGACCTGCTGCGGAGTGAACTCCAGGGTGGTCTGCGGTTTGATCAGCGTGTCAAAGCCGGCAGGGAGCGTCACCTGGGTGACGGGGTACATCCAGTTGCCCGCCGGAATCGCATTCTGGAACCCCGGAGAGACCATAAACTTAAGGAACTTCTCCGCCAGCTCCGGCTGCTTGCTGGCCGCGGTGCGGGCCGCCACTTCGACCTGCAGGTAGTGGCCTTCGCTGAAGCCGGCCGCCGCGTAGTTATCTTTTTTCTCTTCGATGATGTGATAGGCCGGAGAGGTGGTATAGCTCAGCACCAGATCGCTTTCCCCCTTCAGGAACAGGCCGTAGGCCTCGCTCCAGCCTTTGGTGACGGTGACGGTTTTCGCCGCCAGCTTCTCCCACGCCTGCGGGGATTTGTCGCCGTACACTTTCTGCATCCACAGCAGCAGGCCGAGCCCCGGCGTGCTGGTGCGCGGATCTTCGTAGATCACCCGCCATTTTTGGTCGCTCTCAACCAGCTCCTTCAGGCTTTTGGGCGGATTTTTGAGCTTATTTTTATCGTAGACGAAGGCGAAATAGCCGTAATCAAAGGGGACGAAGGTATCGTTGTTCCAGCCGCCGGGTACCCTGAGCGCGTCGGTCGGCACGTTGCTTTTGGCGAACAGCTTGCTTTGCGCCGCCGCTTCCAGCAGGTTGTTGTCCAGCCCGAGCACCACGTCGGCTTTGCTGTTTTTGCCTTCCATGCGCAGGCGATTCAGCAGCGAAACGCCGTCCTCCAGCGCCACGAACTTCAGCTCGCAGCCGCAGTCGGCTTCAAAGGCCTTTTTGACGGCCGGACCCGGACCCCAGTCCGCGGAAAAGGAGTCGTAGGTATAGACGGTGAGAACGGGTTTTGCCAACGCGGGAGCGGCGACCAGCACCAGCAGCGGGAGTAATTTTTTCAACACTTTGCACCTCACAAAAAAGGGGTGGCAAAGGATTTTGAGTGAGCCTCAAATCCCTTCGCCGGCGTTATCCGGATCAGGTTCGACGGGTATTTTCTCAGCCCATACGCTTCATCCTGCAGGCTGTCTCGATGCAACCTGAATGAAGCGGCGTATGTTTATTAGCACCCCGTTGAGAACGGCGACTAGTGTAATGATTTTGTTAGCGGACCGAAAGGGCTTAAGCGCCCGCCGGGGACGGCGCTAGGGTTCCGGCGGCGCAAACCACGCCGATTTAAAATCAAACCAGCCGAGGGTGTTCATCCTCACGCCGCGCATGCTGCGCTGGCCCTGGATCATCAGCCAGTGGTGGATCAGCGGGACGATCGTTTGGTTGGCCAGCAGCTGCTGGCTCCAGGTCGCAGGGTTTAACTCGCCCGCATGCCAGCGGCCGGCGTCCTCTTCCCAGTCAATCGGAATGCAGTGACGAATGAGCGGGACTTCATACAGCCAGGCGAAGAGGGAGAAGTCGATCGGCAGGGTAAAGTTGGCGCTGTTTAGCCAGATGTCGCTGACCACCTCGCCGCGGTGCCACTCCGCGTATTCCAGCTCGCGGATCTCCAGCCTGACCTGATGCTCGGCTAACAGCGTCGCCATAATGCCGCCGATCGCGCGATGCTCAATGTGGTCCTGATAATAGGTCAGCGTCACCGACTCGAGCCCCGCGGGCTTCTCGCAGGCGTGGCTGCGCGCGTGGTGCCAGCGCGGCAGCAGGCCGTAGGCCGGGAACCAGTTGCCCTGGTAATGTTCGCCCGCGTGGTAGAGCAGGTTCGCCGGCTGGAACAGGTAGCTCAGCCACTGGCGGACGGCGGCATTGGCGCCAAGCGGGCTGCGGGAATCAAACAGCAGGTAGTAGCAGCCCTCTTCCAGGCGGCTTTCGACGGCTTTCTCGCTCTGGGTGGTGCCCTGCAGGGTTAAGCCGCCGTTCGACTCTTCGCCAATCTCCGGCAGCACCCAGACGTTGACCTCGTCAATTAATGCCCGATAGCCGAAGTAGTCGTCGAAGGCGTGGATCTTAAGCTGGTTTTGGTTATTGCGCGCGACGGCATAGGGGCCGGTACCGATCGGCATCGCGGAGTAGTTCTCCATCGACTGCCATTCGCGCGGCAGTATCACCGCCGAAACCTGGCCCAGCAGCCACGGCAGCCAGCGATCCGGCTGCGTCAGATGGATATCCAGCGTCCAGGCGGTTGGCGAGACGATGCGCTCAATATGGGCGTACAGCGGCAGGGCGTTGCTGCGCTGCAGGGAGGCGATAACGTCCTCCATTTCCAGCTCGCGCCCGTGGTGAAAGTGGATGCCGGGACGCAAAAAAAAGCGCCAGTGGGTGGCCGATAGCTGCTGCCAGTGGTGGGCAATATCGGCTTCCAGTTCCCCGTTTTCCTCATTTACCCGCGTCAGGGCGCTGAAGATTTGCCGGGCGATATGGTTTTCCGAACGGCGCAGCGCGCTGCCGGGGAGCAGATTTTTCATCGGCCGGTAGTAGAGCACGCGCAGAATATGCCGCCCCTGGCGAAAGCTCCGCCCGAGGTGGGAGACCAGCATCTGGCGCACGGCGGCCTTATCGCCGACCAGCTGCACCAGCTGATCGATGCGATCCTGCTCCAGCAGATCTTCCGCCCGCTGCTGCTGTAGCGCCAGGCCGGTGTAGAGGAAAGCCAGCTTCGAGCGCTTACCGCGTCCCGCCTCCGCCTCCCAGGTTAGCCAGCCGCGCTCTTCCATCATGTTCAGCAGGGTTCGCATATGGCGGCGCGAGCAGCTTAGCATCTCAGCCAGCTCGTTGAGCGTCGTCTCCTGCGACCTCCCTTCGCAGCATTGCCACAGGCGGATGAACTGTTGTTGCAGACGGGCAGAAGACATAAAAGGGGAACTCCTGATGAAAACTCAGCAATTTATTAATCCTCATATTAGGCCAATAATAGATTTCGATGAAGCGAGGAGATGAATATGACGAGGTCAACCGCTAAACAGTTCTACCAACGCTACTTTTCTGCGACGCAGGATGCGTCATGGCTAGCCCGCCTGATGGCAGGACGACAGCAGGAAATACTCGGCGAGCTGATGCAGTGGGGAGTTACGTCGCCGACCTCCGATCGTTAACTTGCCGATATCATGTGTGACTGAGTATTGGTGCGTACCTGTCCGCTTTCGCGTACCCGGCATTAGCGCGGCCTGCTTGTAGCGGCCGCCGGCCTGTAACCTGAAGCAGATAGAGTATAAAATCACCCGCCAGCAGATGACTTCTGCTGGCTTTTTTCGTTTTCTTCGCGTGCTAAGGACATGACATGCTGTGGTTAATGACGATGGGACGGCGGCTTAACGGCGTCTATGCGGCTTTTATGCTGGTCGCTTTTATGATGGGGATTGCCGGTGCGCTGCAGGCCCCGACGCTCAGCCTGTTTCTCAGCCGTGAGGTGGGCGCGCAGCCTTTCTGGGTCGGTCTGTTTTACACCGTTAACGCCATTGCCGGGATCGCGGTCAGCCTGGCGCTGGCGAAGCGCTCCGACAGCCAGGGCGACCGCCGCCGGCTGATTATGTTCTGCTGCCTGATGGCCGTGGGCAACGCGCTGCTGTTTGCCTTCAATCGCCACTACTTAACCCTGATTACCTGCGGCGTGATGCTGGCATCCATCGCCAACGCCGCGATGCCGCAGCTGTTCGCCCTGGCGCGGGAGTATGCCGACAGCTCGGCGCGGGAAGTGGTGATGTTCAGTTCAGTCATGCGCGCCCAGCTGTCGCTGGCGTGGGTTATCGGCCCGCCGCTGGCCTTTATGCTGGCGCTGAACTACGGCTTTACCACCATGTTCACGATTGGTGCCGGGATTTTTGTGATTAGCCTGGCGCTGATTGCGTTTAAGCTCCCGTCGGTGGCGCGGGTGGAGCAGCCTTCGGAGGCGGCGGGGGCGATAGCCCAGGCCGGCGGCTGGCAGGATAAAAACGTGCGCATGCTGTTTATCGCCTCGACGCTGATGTGGACCTGCAACACCATGTACATCATCGATATGCCGCTGTGGATCAGCAGCGATCTCGGCCTGCCGGATAGCCTGGCGGGGATCCTGATGGGCACCGCGGCCGGGCTGGAGATCCCGGCGATGATTCTGGCGGGCTACTACGTCAAACGCTGGGGCAAGCGTCGCATGATGGTCGCCGCCGTGGCCGCCGGGGTGCTGTTCTACGCCGGGCTGATCCTGTTCCACGACCGTACGGCGCTGCTGGCGCTGCAGCTGTTTAACGCGATTTTTATCGGTATTGTCGCCGGGATCGGTATGCTGTGGTTTCAGGATCTGATGCCGGGACGCGCGGGAGCGGCCACCACGCTGTTTACCAATAGTATTTCCACCGGCGTGATCCTGGCCGGCGTGCTGCAGGGGGCGCTGTCGCAGAGCTACGGCCACGCCAGCGTTTACTGGGCGATCGCGGCGATTTCGCTGGTGACCCTGTTTTTGACCGGCAAAGTGAAAGATATCTAGCCCGTTACCCGCCCGCGGATCGCCGCGGGCGGGCGAGTTCAGGAGAGGATGTCGATCGTTTCCCGCAGCTGGCGGATGGCGATTTGCCCCGGCGCAGAGGCCTGGCCCGCGCTGCCGAACGTCATCGCTGAACCAAACAGTCGCCCGGTAACCCGGCTGATGCCGCCCATTTTGCCCATCGACATGGTGACGATCGGGCCGGTAGCGTGCTTCTCCTTCATCGCCAGCGTGGCGGAGAGGAGCGTCAGCACATCCTGCGGAGACTGCGGCATGACCGCTATTTTCGGCAGGTCGGCGCCCAGCTCCTGCATACGGCAGAGGCGGCGAATAATCTCCTCTTCGGGCGGCGTTTTCTGGAAATCATGATTGCTGACGATCGCCTTCACGCCGGCGGCGTGGGCATCATCGATCAGGGCGCGGATCTGCGCCTCATCGTTGAAGAGCTCGATATCAATCATCTCGACCAGCCCGCTGAGCGCGACCTGACGGTTAAGGGCAAAGTACTCCGCCTCGTCGAGCTGCGCCTCGCCGCCCTCCTTTTGGCTGCGGAAGGTGAACAGCAGCGGCGTATCGCCGAGGATCCGGCGAACTTCAGCCAGCGCCAGCAGTACCTGTTCGGTGCTGGCGACCTGGGCAAAGCCGTCGGCGCGCCATTCGATAATATCGGCGTCGACTTCTACCAGCGCCCGCGCGCGAGCCTTCAGCTCATCAAGGGTTTGGCCCATCAGCGGGACGCAGATTCGGGTGGTACCTTCCTGGAAGGTGAGGTTCTTAACCGTTACGGTTGTCGTCATATCGGCGCCTGTGCGAATTTCCTGAGGACTTCTCAGCTCAGAAGTCATAAAAAAATGCCCGGTCATGGACCGGGCAGGAGAGCCGCTGGCGGCTTTAGTTCATAAAGGCCGGCTGCTTGTTCTCGTAGGCGGAGATCGCCTCTTCGTGCTGCAGCGTCAGGCCGATGCTATCGAGGCCGTTCAGCATGCAGTGGCGGCGGAAGGCGTCGATTTTAAAGCTGTACGACCTGTCGCCCGCTTTCACCACTTCGGCTTCCAGATCCACCTCGAAGGTAATGCCCGGGTTGGCCTGCACCAGCTTAAACATCTCGTCGACCTGCTCGTCGCTCAGGGTCACCGGCAGCAGCTGGTTGTTGAAGCTGTTGCCGTAGAAGATGTCGGCGAAGCTTGGCGCGATCACCACCTTAAAGCCGTAGTCGGTCAAAGCCCAGGGAGCGTGTTCGCGCGATGAGCCGCAGCCGAAGTTTTCCCGCGCCAGCAGAATCGAGGCGCCCTTGTATTCCGGGAAGTTGAGAACGAACTCCGGATTCGGCTGCTGCCCCTGGTCATCGAGGAAGCGCCAGTCGTTGAACAGATGCGCGCCAAAACCGGTGCGGGTCACTTTCTGCAGGAACTGCTTGGGAATGATCGCATCGGTATCGACGTTTGCGGCATCCAGCGGAACCACCAGGCCAGTATGTTGGGTAAATTTCTCTGCCATGATGGTCTCCTTATTTAATGTCGCGAATGTCGGCGAAATGGCCGCTGACGGCCGCTGCTGCGGCCATGGCCGGGCTGACTAAGTGGGTACGTCCGCCGCGGCCCTGGCGGCCTTCAAAGTTACGGTTGCTGGTGGATGCGCAGCGCTCGCCGGGGTTCAGGCGGTCGTTGTTCATCGCCAGGCACATGGAGCAGCCCGGCAGACGCCATTCAAAGCCGGCTTCGATAAAGATCTTATCCAGGCCTTCCGCTTCCGCCTGCGCCTTCACCGGGCCGGAGCCTGGGACAACCAGCGCCTGCACGCCCGGCGCGACTTTACGCCCTTTGGCAATTTCCGCCGCCGCGCGTAAGTCTTCAATACGCGAGTTGGTACAGGAACCGATAAAGACTTTATCAATTGCGACGTCGGTCAGCGGGATGCCGGGCTTCAGGCCCATATAGGCCAGCGCTTTTTCCGCGCTTGCGCGCTCTACCGGATCGGCGAAAGAGGCCGGGTCGGGAATCATGTCGGTGACGGAGATAACCTGGCCCGGGTTGGTTCCCCAGGTGACCTGCGGCGCAATCTCTGCGGCCTGTAAGGTGACGACGGTGTCAAAGGTGGCGTCGGCGTCGGTGGTCAGGGTTTCCCAGTAGGCGACCGCATCGCTAAAGTCCTGGCCTTTAGGCGCGTGCAGACGGCCCTTCACGTAATCAAAGGTGGTCGCGTCCGGCGCCACCAGGCCCGCCTTCGCGCCCATCTCGATGGCCATATTGCACAGGGTCATACGGCCTTCCATGCTCAGGTTGCGAATGGCTTCGCCGCAGAATTCGACCACGTGGCCGGTACCGCCGGCGCTGCCGGTTTTGCCGATGATCGCCAGCACGATATCCTTCGCGGTGATCCCTGGCGCCGCCTGGCCCTGAACTTCAATCTTCATCGTTTTGGCGCGGCCCTGCTTCAGGGTCTGGGTGGCCAGCACGTGCTCGACTTCGGAGGTCCCGATGCCGAAAGCCAGCGCGCCGAACGCGCCGTGGGTCGCGGTATGGGAGTCGCCGCAGACGATGGTCATCCCCGGCAGGGTTACGCCCTGCTCGGGGCCCATTACGTGAACGATACCCTGATACGGGTGGTTCAGGTCATACAGCTCAACGCCGAATTCGTTACAGTTCTTAATCAGCTCCTGCATCTGGATACGCGCCATTTCGCCGGACGCGTTGATGTCTTTGGTCTGAGTCGAAACGTTATGATCCATGGTGGCGAAGGTTTTCCCCGGCTGGCGCACCTGGCGGTTGTGCGCGCGCAGGCCGTCAAACGCCTGCGGGGAGGTGACTTCGTGTACCAGATGACGGTCAATGTACAGCAGCGGGGTTTCGTTTTGCGCTTCATAAACCACGTGAGCATCAAACAATTTTTCATACAACGTCTTCGCCATGATTACACCCCTTCAGCGACATAGCGGGCAATGATGTCGCCCATTTCATCGGTACTGACAGCCGCCGCGCCGCGCGCTAAATCGCCGGTACGGATGCCTTCTTCTAATGCGCGGTTGATCGCGCTTTCGATAGCCGTTGCCGCTGCGTCCGTGTCGAGGCTGTAGCGCAGCAGCAGCGCCAGCGACAGGATTTGGGCGATCGGGTTAGCGATGTTCTTGCCGGCGATATCAGGCGCCGAGCCGCCTGCCGGCTCGTACAGGCCAAAGCCCTGTTCGTTGAGGCTGGCGGAGGGCAGCATGCCCATTGAGCCGGTGATCATCGCGCATTCGTCGGACAGAATGTCGCCGAACAGGTTGGAGCACAGCAGCACGTCGAACTGGGACGGGTCTTTAATCAGCTGCATGGTGGCGTTGTCGATGTACATATGCGCCAGCTCAACGTCCGGGTACTCTTTGGCGATTTCGCCGACGATTTCCCGCCACAGAATGGAGGACTGGAGCACGTTGGCTTTATCGATAGAGGTCACTTTGCTCCGGCGCTTGCGGGCCGATTCAAACGCGATGTGCGCAATGCGCTCGATCTCAAAGCGGTGGTAAACCTCGGTATCAAACGCTTTCTCGTGATGGCCGCTGCCTTCACGACCCTTCGGCTGGCCGAAGTAGATGCCGCCGGTCAGTTCACGGACGCACAGGATATCGAAGCCGTTGGCGGCGATATCCGCGCGCAGCGGGCAAAACTCTTCCAGCCCCTGATACAGCTTCGCCGGACGCAGGTTGCTGAACAGCTTGAAATGTTTACGCAGCGGCAGCAGCGCACCGCGCTCCGGCTGCTCTGCGGGCGGCAGGTGCTCCCATTTTGGGCCCCCGACCGAGCCGAACAGAATGGCGTCTGCCTGCTCGCAGCCGTCTACGGTTGCCTGCGGCAGCGGGGTGCCCTGACGGTCGATGGCGATGCCGCCAACGTCATACTGGCTGGTGGTAATGCGCATATCAAAACGGTTACGGACGGCTTCCAGTACTTTCATCGCCTGGTTCATGACTTCCGGGCCAATGCCATCACCTGGCAAAACAGCAATATGATAATTCTTCGACATTACACGGTTTCCTTCTTGTTCTCGTTATTCTGAGCTTTGCGTTGCAACTCTTTTTCGACTTCAGCGGCGCGCCAGATGTTGTTCAGGACGTGAACCATCGCCTTCGCCGAGGACTCCACGATATCCGTCGCCAGCCCGACGCCGTGGAAGCGGCGGCCGTTGTAGTTAACGACGATATCCACCTGGCCCAGCGCATCTTTACCGTGGCCCTTGGCGCTTAAACCATACTTAACCAGCTCGATGTCATACGCCGTAACGCGGTTGATGGCCTGATAGACGGCATCGACCGGGCCGTTGCCGTTAGCCGCTTCGGACTTCACTTCATCGCCGCAGGCCAGCTTGACGGAGGCGGTGGCGATGGCGTTGGAGCCGGACTGCACGCTGAAGTAGTCCAGGCGGAAATGCTCAGGCTCTTCCTGCTGCTTGTTAATAAAGGCCAGGGCTTCCAGGTCGTAGTCGAAGACCTGACCTTTTTTGTCCGCCAGCTTCAGGAAGGCGTCATACAGGTGGTCCATGTTGTAGTCGCTTTCCTTGTAGCCCATCTCTTCCATGCGGTGTTTCACCGCCGCGCGGCCGGAGCGGGAGGTCAGGTTCAGCTGCACCTGATTCAGGCCGATGGATTCCGGGGTCATGATTTCGTAGTTTTCGCGGTTCTTCAGCACGCCGTCCTGGTGAATACCGGAAGAGTGGGCGAAAGCGCCGGTGCCGACGATGGCTTTGTTCGCCGGGATCGGCATGTTGCAAATCTGGCTGACGGTCTGGCTGGTGCGCCAGATTTCGCTGTGATTGATGCGGGTGCGCACGTCCATAATGTCTTTACGCACCTTGATGGCCATGATCACTTCTTCCAGCGAGCAGTTGCCCGCACGTTCGCCGATGCCGTTCATGGCGCCTTCGACCTGGCGCGCGCCGGCGTGGACGGCGGCAATGGCGTTGCCGACGGCTAAGCCCAAATCGTCATGGGTGTGAACTGAAATGATCGCTTTGTCGATATTCGGCACGCGCTCGTACAGGCCGGTAATGATGTTGGAGAATTCGAACGGCATGGTATAGCCGACGGTATCCGGGATGTTAATGGTGGTCGCGCCGGCGCGGATGGCGGCTTCAACGACGCGCGCCAGGTCAGCAATCGGCGTACGGCCGGCATCTTCGCAGGAGAACTCAACGTCGTCGGTATAGTTACGGGCGCGTTTAATCATATAGATCGAACGCTCAATCACCTCATCAAGGGTGCTGCGCAGCTTGGTGGCGATGTGCATCGGCGAGGTGGCGATAAACGTATGAATACGGAACGCTTCGGCGATTTTTAAGGATTCGGCCGCGACATCGATATCTTTCTCTACGCAGCGCGCCAGGGCGCAGACGCGGCTGTTTTTGATGGTGCGCGCGATGGTCTGTACGGATTCAAAGTCGCCCGGAGATGAGACAGGGAAGCCGACTTCCATCACGTCTACGCCCATACGCTCAAGGGCCAGGGCAATCTGCAGCTTCTCTTTAACGCTCAGGCTGGCCTGTAACGCTTGTTCACCGTCACGTAAGGTCGTATCGAAAATAATGACTTGCTGGCTCATGGTTAAATCCTTAATCGGTGTCCTGGGCGCCTTGCTGACGAGCATAAAAAAACCCGCGCAATGGCGCGGGTTTTATAGTCTTACTGGAAGATGACTAACGCTTAACGTCGCCCAGCAGCCTACCGCGCAAATTGGATGCGTTTAGTAGTAGTAGGCTGGTGAAACGAGTGCTGCGAATCATTGCGTCATGCTCCAGATGAAATCGATATGCTTTTAGAGTTACTGGATACGCCTTTTGATGTCAACCCCTGAGGGGGAAAAACGCCTTTTTACCTTGCCACTGAATTAGCTAATTGTGCTGAAGATCGCGCTTTTTTGCCGACAATCGTTTTTGGCGCCGCGGCAGGGGCGAGGCCATTTAAAACATTCGCACAATTTCCTATTCATTCAAGGCCTCATGCTGGCGGGGCGGCGACGGCCGACATCTTAATGAAAAGAGTGAGGATATTTGCCATATGAATATATTTAAATGAGTTCCGGCTAATTATCTATGATAACGATATGTTAATTTTAATAGCGTGCTCAATCGATACTTTAATACTGCTTCAATTTAAGTTAACTATTCCTGCCGTTGTTTATCCTTATAACTTATGAGTAAACTTAGCGCCATCAAGTAATCGATATAGTTAAAATGAAACGGCCATTTTCTAATTCTGCTTATTTTTGCCGAAATCATAACTTTGATATATTCCTAAAATTCATTTTTACCCTTTTGCAAATTTCATATGCGTGCTAAATGATATTTTCAGCATTAATTACTGTACTTGTGCAAAGGGAATTTAGCCTGATGGTGAAATTAGATATGATAATTGAAAGTATTGAATATCAAGCAGCCCCTGCGGCGGAGGTGACGAAACCTCAGCTACGCATGGTCGATCTCAATCTGCTCACCGTCTTTGATGCGGTAATGCAGGAGCAGAATATCACTCGCGCGGCGCATTCTCTGGGGATGTCGCAGCCGGCGGTCAGCAACGCCGTATCGCGTCTGAAGGTGATGTTTAATGACGAGCTGTTCGTTCGCTACGGCCGCGGGATTCAGCCAACGGCGCGCGCGTTCCAGCTGTTTGGCTCGGTGCGCCAGGCTCTGCAGCTGGTGCAGAACGAGCTGCCGGGCTCCGGCTTTGAGCCAATAAGCAGCGAGCGGGTGTTTAATTTATGCGTGTGCAGCCCGCTGGATAACTATTTGACCGCCACAATCCTCAATAAAGTTAGCGAAGCCGCGCCAAATATTCATTTGATTTTTAAATCGGCGCTGAATCAAAATACCGACCATCAATTACGTTATCAGGAAATTGAATTCGTGGTGGGCTATGAAGAGTTTCGCCGCCCTGAATTTGCCTGCGTGCCGCTGTTTAACGACGAGATGGTATTAGTCGCCAGTCGTCAGCATCCGCGTATTAGCGGATTGCTGGCGGAAGAGGACATTTATCGGGAAGAGCACGCGGTTGTGGCCCTGGATCGCTATGCTTCATTCAGCCTGCCCTGGTATGACACGCTCGATAAACAGGCGCGAATTGCCTATCAGGGCAATGCGATGGTCAGCGTATTAAACGTGGTTTCGCAAACGCAAATGGTGGCTATTGCGCCGCGTTGGCTGGCGGCTGAATTCGCGGATAAGCTTAACCTGCAGCTGGTCACGCTGGCGCTGCAGGTTAATAGCCGGACCTGCTATCTCTCATGGCACGAAGCCGCGGGTCGCGATAAAGGCCACCAGTGGATGGAAGAACTGCTGGTCAGTATCTGCCGGCGCTAATATGTGCGTACATCACCACAAACGGGAGCCGCGGCTCCTGCTTTGTGAGCGGGCTGCAGGGAATATTTGGGCCTGCCGCTGACCGGGGCTAACGCCGCGGCGCTTTTCGGATGGTTTTATCTATTAGTAAGCAATAAGTCAGAATTTTATTCTGTTTAGCTGCGGCGGCTGGCGTCAGATTCAGATGAAAAATGGATGATTTCCTGCGGCACGGCAATTTGTCCGAGTAATGATTTGCGTCAATTCCTGTCGGTGAAGTTTTCCACCTGATTTTTTATTAAATCCTTTTTTTTATTCTTTTAATACCTCTCATGTACCCGCGGTGGCGAATTGCCTGCCCGTTAGCGACCAGTTATGGTAAAGGCACGCAGTCTATTCACCTCAATGCGAAGACGAAACTCTGCGCATTGTGCGAGCGCGCGGAAATTGAGTTCCGCTGTCGTTAAAAACAATAAGCCGGGAGGCAAACCATGGAGATGTTGTCAGGAGCCGAGATGGTCGTCCAGTCGCTTGTCGATCAGGGCGTCAAGCAAGTATTCGGTTATCCAGGGGGGGCGGTCCTCGATATCTATGATGCGTTACATACCCTCGGCGGTATCGATCATATTTTGGTCCGCCATGAGCAGGCCGCGGTGCATATGGCGGACGGTCTCGCCCGCGCAACGGGCGAAGTCGGGGTCGTGCTGGTGACCTCCGGGCCCGGGGCCACGAACGCCATTACCGGCATCGCCACGGCTTACATGGACTCTATCCCTCTGGTGATCCTCTCCGGACAGGTGGCGACCTCCCTGATTGGTTACGACGCTTTCCAGGAGTGCGACATGGTCGGTATTTCCCGACCGGTGGTGAAGCACAGCTTCCTGGTTAAGCAAACCGAAGATATCCCCGGCGTCCTGAAGAAAGCCTTCTGGCTGGCGGCCAGCGGCCGTCCCGGCCCGGTTGTCGTCGATCTGCCGAAAGATATCCTCAACCCGGCGAACAAGCTGCCGTACGTCTGGCCGGATGCGGTCAGCATGCGCTCCTATAACCCGACAACCAGCGGGCATAAAGGACAAATTAAACGCGCTCTGCAAACGCTGATCGCGGCCAAACACCCGGTGGTATACGTTGGCGGCGGGGCGATTAACGCTCAATGCGAAGCGCAGCTGTATAGCCTGGTGGAAAAACTGAATCTGCCGGTCGCGTCGTCGCTGATGGGGCTGGGCGCTTTCCCGGCCTCGCACCAGCAGGCGCTGGGCATGCTGGGCATGCACGGCACCTATGAAGCCAACATGACGATGCATCACTCCGACGTGATTTTCGCCGTTGGCGTCCGCTTTGACGATCGCACGACCAACAATCTGGCAAAATACTGCCCGAATGCCACGGTGCTGCATATCGACATCGATCCGACGTCAATTTCGAAAACGGTGCCGGCAGACGTGCCGATCGTTGGCGATGCCCGCCTGGTGCTGGAGCAGATGCTGGAGCTGCTGGAGCAGGAAGAGGCGCTGCAGCCGCTGGATGAGCTTCGCGACTGGTGGCAGCAGATCGAGCAGTGGCGAGCCCGTCACTGCCTGAAATACGATACGCAAAGCGGCAAGATCAAACCGCAGGCGGTGATCGAGACCATCTGGCGTCTGACCAACGGGGATGCCTACGTCACCTCCGACGTCGGCCAGCATCAGATGTTTGCCGCGCTCTATTATCCCTTTGATAAGCCGAGACATTGGATCAACTCCGGCGGCCTGGGCACGATGGGCTTCGGCCTGCCCGCGGCGCTCGGCGTGAAGATGGCGCTGCCGGATGAGACCGTTATTTGCGTCACCGGCGACGGCAGTATTCAGATGAATATCCAGGAGCTTTCCACCGCGCTGCAGTACGAACTGCCGGTTCTGGTGCTGAACCTGAATAACCGCTATCTCGGGATGGTGAAACAGTGGCAGGACATGATCTATTCCGGCCGCCACTCGCAGTCGTATATGGAGTCGCTCCCGGACTTTGTCCGCCTCGCAGAAGCGTATGGTCACGTAGGGATTCGCATTAACGAGCCGCAGGAGCTGGAGTCGAAGCTGACCGAAGCGCTGGAGCAGGTGCGTAATAATCGTCTGGTCTTCGTCGACGTAACGGTTGACGGCAGCGAGCACGTGTATCCGATGCATATCCGCGGCGGCGGGATGGACGAGATGTGGTTGAGCAAAACGGAGAGAACCTGATTATGCGCCGGATATTATCGGTATTACTGGAAAACGAATCGGGCGCCTTATCGCGCGTTATTGGTCTCTTTGCGCAGCGTGGGTATAACATTGAAAGCCTGACGGTGGCACCCACCGATGACCCGACGCTCTCGCGGATGACGATTCAGACCGTGGGCGATGAGAAAGCGATCGAGCAGATCGAAAAGCAGCTGCATAAGCTGGTGGACGTGCTGCGCGTCAGCGAGCTCGGACAAAACTCGCACGTTGAGCGCGAGATCATGCTGGTGAAGGTGCAGGCCAGCGGTTTTGGCCGCGAGGAGGTCAAGCGCAACACCGAGATCTTCCGCGGGCAGATTATTGACGTCACCCCTTCTATCTACACCGTTCAGCTGGTTGGCACCAGCGATAAGCTGGATGCATTCATCGCCTCGCTGCGTGACGTTGCGAGAATCGTTGAAGTTGCTCGCTCGGGCGTCGTTGGCCTGTCGCGCGGCGACAAAATAATGCGCTGAGTCGCTGAAAATGAGCTAAAAATAGCCCGGCACAAACTGTCGGGCTATTTTTTTGCGAAATCGGTAGGAACTGGAGACAAAACCGGTTGCTGTGCTAACTGTTCTGCGTTTAGATGTTATGAAAATGAATCCATACCTGAAGAAAGGTTATGTTCTGTACTAAATTACCCAAGGGGCAATTGTGAAACTGGATGAAATCGCCCGGCTGGCCGGTGTCTCGCGAACCACCGCTAGCTATGTGATTAACGGTAAAGCGAAGCAGTACCGCGTGAGCGATAAAACGGTCGAAAAGGTGATGGCTGTGGTTCGTGAACACAACTATCATCCGAATGCGGTCGCTGCCGGCCTGCGTGCAGGACGCACGCGATCTATTGGTCTGGTCATTCCTGATCTGGAAAACACCAGCTATACCCGCATTGCTAACTACCTCGAGCGGCAGGCGCGCCAGCGCGGCTATCAGCTGCTGATCGCCTGTTCGGAAGATCAGCCCGATAACGAGATGCGCTGCATTGAGCACCTGCTGCAGCGCCAGGTCGATGCGATTATCGTGTCGACCTCATTACCGCCCGAGCACCCGTTCTATCAGCGCTGGGCTAACGATCCGTTCCCGATAGTCGCGCTCGATCGCGCGCTCGATCGCGAACACTTCACCAGCGTTGTCGGCGCCGACCGCGACGATGCGGAAATGCTCGGCGCCGAGCTGCGTAAGTTCCCCGGCGACAGCGTGCTGTATCTTGGCGCTCTGCCGGAGCTGTCGGTGAGTTTCCTGCGCGAGCAGGGCTTCCGGACCGCGTGGCAGGACGATCCGCGTGAGGTGCAGTATCTCTACGCTAACAGCTACGAGCGCGAAGCGGCGGGTCAGCTGTTCGAGAAGTGGCTGGAAACCCATCCGATGCCGCAGGCGCTGTTTACCACCTCCTTCCCGCTGCTGCAGGGCGTGATGGACGTGACGCTGCGTCGGGAAGGCAAGCTGCCCTCCGAGCTGGCGATTGCGACCTTCGGCGATAACGAACTGCTGGATTTCCTCCAGTGTCCGGTGCTGGCGGTGGCTCAGCGCCATCGTGACGTTGCCGAGCGCGTGCTGGAGATCGTCCTCGCCAGCCTCGACGAACCGCGCAAGCCAAAGCCTGGCCTAAGCCGGATTCGCCGCAATTTGTATCGCCGCGGGAGCCTGAACCGTCGTTGAATATTTCCGGCAGCGGGCTGCCGGGATAATTCTGCCGCCGCTCGCCAGACGGATGCACGTCTGGCGATAATCCATACAAATTGCCTTAAAAATGCAAAACTGAATATCTTTCAGACAAATCCCTAAACTTCTTTACGCATTATTTTGTTTTATTCTGGAGTAGGGGCTTTCTTGCACCTGATGGGTATAAGAAAAGATCTCCCGGCCGATATTTGTATTATTTTGTTACATTCACTAAGTTAATCGCTGAATTAACACTCATTTTATCGCAGACAATACCCCCAATCTTCTCTACCCCGCGACAAGAGAGCCTCTCCGCAGACATCAGGCACTGTTAACGGGCATCAGAATCGCCTAAAATGCCGCTCGCGTCGCAAACTGACACTTTATATTTTCCCGCCGAAGATATTTTGTTGCTTTTAACTGTTACGAATTTGTTGGTTGTTTTCTTACACGTATTCATGACGTTAATTTGCCTCGTTTGTTGGTGATTTTATCATCAGGCCTAATATCGGCGGCAAATAATGGGTTTTTAAGCTTCGTTGGTATTCGTGCTGGCTTGACAAGCTTTTCCTCCGCTCCGTAAACTCCTTCTGGTGGGAATTTGTGGGTTAAAGTGGCGAAAAGGGGTGAGGCTGGCATGTTCCGTGGGGCAACGTTAGTCAATCTCGACAGCAAAGGCCGTCTGGCCGTACCGACGCGTTACCGCGACGGGCTGATTGAGAGCGCTTCCGGTCAATTGGTTTGCACCATTGACATTCATCACCCGTGCCTGCTGCTTTACCCCTTGCCTGAATGGGAAATCATCGAGCAAAAATTGTCGCGTTTGTCGAGCATGAATCCCGCTGAGCGGCGCGTACAGCGTCTGCTTCTGGGACATGCCAGCGAATGTCAGATGGATAATGCCGGGCGGCTATTGATCGCTCCGGTGCTACGGCAGCATGCCGGGCTGACAAAAGAAGTGATGCTGGTCGGGCAGTTCAATAAGTTTGAGCTGTGGGATGAAACGACCTGGTATCAACGGGTCAAGGAAGATATCGACGCTGAGCAGTCCGCTACCGGGGAACTGCCGGAGCGACTGCAGGATTTGTCTTTATAAAATGATGGAAAATTTTAAACATACTTCGGTACTTCTGGATGAAGCCGTTAACGGCCTGAATATTCGCCCGGATGGTATCTACATTGATGGCACTTTTGGTCGCGGTGGTCACTCGCGCCTGATCCTCTCCCAGCTGGGAGCGGAAGGTCGTCTGCTGGCAATCGATCGCGATCCGCAGGCAATCGCCGTGGCGAAGACCATTGATGACCCCCGTTTTTCCATCGTACACGGACCTTTTTCTGCGCTTGCAGATTATGTTAGTGAGCGCAAACTGACGGGCAAGATCGACGGGATTCTTCTCGATCTTGGCGTCTCGTCGCCGCAGCTGGATGACGCGGAGCGCGGCTTCTCGTTTATGCGCGACGGCCCGCTGGATATGCGCATGGATCCGACGCGCGGACAGTCGGCCGCCGAATGGCTGCAGACGGCCGAAGAGGCCGATATCGCCTGGGTGATTAAGACCTTTGGCGAAGAGCGCTTCGGTAAGCGCATCGCGCGCGCCATCGTCGAGCGCAACCGTATAGAGCCGATGACCCGCACCAAAGAGCTGGCGGAAGTGGTGACGGCGGCAACACCGGTGAAGGATAAGTTCAAACATCCCGCGACCCGTACCTTCCAGGCGGTGCGCATTTGGGTGAACAGTGAACTGGAGGAGATAGAGCAGGCGCTAAAAAGCTCGCTCAGCGTGCTGGCCCCGGGCGGGCGGCTTTCGATCATCAGCTTCCACTCGCTGGAAGACCGTATTGTGAAGCGCTTTATGCGCGAGCAAAGCCGCGGTCCGCAGGTTCCGGCAGGGCTACCGATGACCGAAGAGCAGCTGCGTAAACTGGGCGGCCGTGAGCTGCGAGCATTAGGCAAGTTGATGCCGGGCGAAGAAGAGGTAGCTGAAAATCCTCGTGCCCGTAGTTCAGTTCTGCGCATTGCAGAGAGGACGAACGCATGATCGGCAGAGTGACAGAAGCCCTAAGCAAGGTTAAAGGGTCGATAGGAAGCAACGAGCGCCATGCCTTGCCTGGCGTGATCGGAGACGACCTTCTGCGGTTTGGGAAGCTGCCACTCTGTCTGTTCATTTGCATCATCATTACGGCGATTACGGTGGTAACGACGGCGCACCATACCCGTTTGTTAACCGCCCAGCGCGAGCAGTTAGTTCTGGAACGTGACGCGCTGGATATTGAATGGCGCAACCTGATCCTCGAAGAGAACGCCCTGGGCGATCACAGTCGGGTTGAGCGGATCGCGACCGAGAAGTTGCAGATGCAACACGTCGATCCATCACAAGAAAATATCGTTGTACAAAAATAAGGATTATTGCGACGCATGAAAGCAGCGCCGAAAACGCCAAGACCAAAACGTCAGGAAGAACAGGCCAACTTTATCAGTTGGCGTTTTGCGTTGCTGTGCGGCTGTATTCTGCTGGCTCTGACTTTCCTGCTGGGCCGCGTGGCGTGGCTGCAGGTTATCAGTCCGGACATGCTGGTGCGTCAGGGCGATATGCGCTCCCTGCGCGTGCAGGAAGTGTCGACCGCGCGCGGGATGATTACCGACCGCTCGGGCCGCCCGCTGGCGGTGAGCGTGCCGGTGAAGGCGATCTGGGCCGATCCGAAAGAGCTGCACGATGCCGGCGGCGTCACCCTCGACAACCGCTGGAAAGCGCTGGCGGATGCGCTGAATATGCCGCTGGATCAGCTGGCTTCGCGCATCAACACCAACCCGAGAATGCGCTTTATCTATCTGGCTCGTCAGGTCAATCCTGATATGGCCGACTACATCAGAAAGCTCAAGCTGCCGGGGATCCACCTGCGCGAAGAGTCGCGCCGCTACTACCCGTCAGGCGAAGTTACCTCTCACCTTATCGGTTTTACCAACGTCGATAGCCAGGGCATTGAGGGCGTTGAGAAGAGCTTTGATAAATGGCTTACCGGCCAGCCGGGCGAACGTATCGTGCGTAAAGACCGCTATGGCCGCGTCATCGAGGATATCTCTTCGACCGACAGCCAGGCCGCGCATAACCTCGCGCTGAGCATCGACGAGCGCCTGCAGGCGCTGGTTTATCGCGAACTGAACAACGCGGTGGCGTTTAACAAGGCGGAGTCGGGAAGCGCGGTGCTGGTTGACGTCAGCACCGGCGAAGTGCTGGCGATGGCCAACAGCCCGTCCTACAACCCGAATAATTTCTCCGGCACGGCAAAAGATATCATGCGTAACCGCGCCATCACCGACGTCTTCGAACCGGGTTCCACGGTGAAGCCGATGGTGGTGATGACCGCGCTCCAGCGCGGGATCGTCAACGAAAATACCGTGCTGAATACCATTCCTTACCGTATTAACGGCCACGAAATCAAAGACGTGGCGCGCTATAGCGAATTGACCCTGACCGGGGTACTACAGAAGTCGAGTAACGTCGGTGTTTCCAAGCTGGCGTTAGCGATGCCGTCCTCAGCGTTAGTAGATACTTACTCACGTTTTGGGCTCGGAAAAGCGACCAATTTGGGGTTGGTCGGAGAACGCAGTGGCTTATACCCTCAAAAACAACGGTGGTCTGACATAGAGAGGGCCACCTTTTCTTTCGGCTATGGGCTAATGGTAACCCCGTTACAGTTAGCGCGAGTCTACGCAACGATCGGCAGCTACGGCGTGTATCGCCCGCTGTCGATTACCAAAGTTGATCCACCGGTTCCGGGCGAGCGAGTCTTCCCGGAACCTCTCGTTCGTACCGTTGTGCACATGATGGAAAGCGTGGCGCTGCCTGGCGGCGGCGGCGTGAAGGCGGCGATTAAGGGCTATCGCATCGCGATCAAAACCGGTACGGCGAAAAAAGTGGGGCCAGACGGCCGCTACATCAACAAATATATTGCTTACACCGCAGGCGTTGCGCCCGCCAGCCACCCGCGTTTCGCGCTGGTGGTGGTGATCAACGACCCGCAGGCGGGTAAATACTACGGCGGCGCCGTTTCCGCGCCGGTCTTCGGTGCCATCATGGGCGGCGTTCTGCGCACCATGAACATCGAACCGGATGCGCTGGCAACGGGCGAAAAAAGTGAATTTGTGATTAATCAAGGCGAGGGAACAGGTGGCAGATCGTAATTTGCGCGACCTTCTCGCTCCGTGGGTGCCAAATGCGCCGGAGCGAATTCTGCGAGAGATGACGCTGGACAGCCGGGTGGCTGCTTCCGGGGATCTCTTTATCGCGGTATTAGGTCATCAGGCGGACGGGCGTCGTTATATCCCGCAGGCGATAGCGCAAGGTGTTGCTGCCATTATAGCTGAGGCCAAAGATGAGGCTGTCGACGGTGAAATCCGTGAAATGCACGGCGTGCCGGTCATTTATCTTAGCCAGCTCAACGAGCGCCTGTCGGCGCTGGCCGGGCGTTTTTACCATCAGCCTTCGCAGCAGCTGCGCCTGATCGGCGTAACCGGGACCAACGGCAAAACCACCACCACTCAGCTACTGGCGCAGTGGGGCCAGCTGCTCGGCGAAACCAGTGCGGTCATGGGTACGGTAGGCAACGGCCTGCTGGACAAGGTTATCCCGACGGAAAATACCACCGGCTCTGCGGTAGACGTTCAGCACGTGCTGTCCGGTCTGGCGGGGCAGGGCGCGACCCTGGCGGCGATGGAGGTCTCTTCCCACGGCCTGGTTCAGCATCGCGTTGCCGCGCTGCAGTTCGCCGCCTCGGTGTTTACCAACCTGAGCCGCGATCACCTGGACTATCACGGTGATATGGCGCACTACGAAGCGGCGAAATGGCTGCTCTATTCTACCCACCACTGCGGTCAGGCGATCGTCAACGCCGATGATGAAGTGGGCCGCCGCTGGCTGGCGAAGCTGCCGGATGCGGTTGCGGTATCGATGGAAGACCATATTAACCCGAACTGTCACGGCCGCTGGCTGAAGGCCACCGCGGTGAGCTATCACGACAGCGGTGCGACCGTTCAGTTTGACTCCAGCTGGGGCAAGGGCGAAGTAGAGAGCCGCCTGATGGGTGCCTTTAACGTCAGCAACCTGCTGCTGGCGCTGGCTACCCTGCTGGCGCTGGGCTATCCGCTGGCCGAGCTGCTGAAAACGGCTTCTCGTCTGCAGCCGGTTTGCGGGCGTATGGAAGTGTTTAGCGCGCCGGGCAAAGCGACCGTGGTGGTGGATTACGCCCATACGCCTGATGCGCTTGAAAAAGCGCTGCAGGCCGCGCGTCTGCACTGCAGCGGCAAGCTGTGGTGCGTGTTTGGCTGCGGCGGCGATCGCGATAAGGGCAAACGTCCGCTGATGGGCGCTATCGCCGAAGAGTTCGCCGATATTGCTGTTGTCACCGACGATAACCCGCGTACCGAAGATCCTCGCGCCATTATCAGCGATATCCTGGCCGGCATGCTTGATGCCGGGCACGCGAAGGTGATGGAAGGTCGGGCGGAAGCCGTGACCAATGCCGTTATGCTGGCGAAAGAGGGTGACGTGGTGCTGGTCGCCGGTAAGGGCCACGAGGATTACCAGATTGTCGGCAATCGTCGTCTGGACTACTCCGATCGCGTGACCGTCGCGCGCTTACTGGGGACGGTAGCATGATTCGCTTTACGCTTTCTCAGCTTGCCGACATCGCCAGCGGCGAACTGAAGGGTAGCGATCTGGCCATCGATGAGGTCACATCGGATACCCGCAAGATAACGGCGGGCTGCCTGTTTGTGGCCCTCAAGGGCGAGCGCTTCGACGCCCACGACTTTGCCGCACAGGCAAAACAGGCCGGCGCCGGCGCGCTGCTGGTCAGCCGCAGGCTGGAGTGCGATTTACCCCAGGTGGTGGTGAAGGATACCCGGCAGGCTTTCGGCGAGCTGGCGGCATGGGTTCGCCAGCAGGTACCGACCCGCGTGGTCGCGCTGACCGGCTCCTCCGGGAAAACCTCGGTGAAAGAGATGACCGCGGCGATCCTCGGGCAGTGCGGCACGACGCTGTATACCGCCGGCAACCTGAATAACGATATTGGCGTCCCGATGACGCTGCTGCGCCTGACTCACGAGCACCGGTATGCGGTGATTGAGCTGGGCGCCAACCACCAGGGCGAAATTGCCTGGACCGTGAGTTTGACGCGTCCGGAAGCCGCGCTGGTGAACAACCTGGCCGCCGCGCACCTTGAGGGCTTCGGCTCGCTGGCGGGCGTGGCGAAGGCGAAAGGCGAAATCTTTACCGGCCTGCCGGCAAACGGCATCGCCATTCTCAACGCCGACAATAACGACTGGCTCAACTGGCAGAGCATCATTGGCGATCGTAAGGTTTGGCGCTTCTCGCCCAACGCGGCCAACAGCGACTTTACGGCGACCAATATTCACGTCACCAGCCACGGGACGGAGTTTACCCTGCAAACCCCAACCGGGAGCACGGACGTTCTGCTGCCGCTGCCGGGCCGCCACAATATTGCCAACGCGCTGGCAGCCGCCTCGCTGGCAATGGCGGTCGGCGCTGATTTAGCCGCGGTGAAGGCCGGGCTGGCTCAGCTTACCGCGGTGCCGGGGCGCCTGTTCCCGATCCGGCTTACGGAAAATCAGCTGCTGCTTGATGATTCCTATAACGCCAACGTCGGCTCAATGACCGCCGCGGTGCAGGTGCTGTCCGAAATGCCGGGCTACCGGGTGCTGGTGGTCGGCGATATGGCCGAGCTCGGCGCGGAAAGTGCCGCCTGCCATCGCCAGGTTGGCGAAGCGGCGAAGGCGGCAGGGCTCGATCGCGTACTGAGCGTTGGCACGCTGAGCGCTGATATCAGCTCCGCCAGCGGCGTGGGTGAGCACTTTAGCGAGAAATCCGCGCTGGTGATTCGTCTGCGCGAGCTTATCGCAGAGCATAAAATTCTGACCATTTTAGTGAAGGGTTCACGTAGTGCCGCCATGGAAGAGGTAGTACGCGCATTACAGGAGAATGGAACATGTTAGTATGGCTGGCCGAACACCTGGTCAAATATTATTCAGGCTTTAACGTCTTTTCCTACCTGACGTTTCGCGCCATCGTCAGCCTGCTGACCGCGCTGTTCATCTCTTTGTGGATGGGCCCGCGTATGATCGCTCGTCTGCAAAAACTCGCTTTCGGCCAGGTTGTGCGCAACGACGGTCCGGAATCTCACTTCAGCAAACGCGGTACGCCGACCATGGGCGGGATCATGATCCTCACCGCGATTGTGGTATCGGTCCTGCTGTGGGCTTACCCCTCTAACCCGTACGTCTGGTGCGTGCTGACGGTGCTGGTCGGCTACGGCATCATTGGCTTCGTTGATGACTATCGCAAAGTGGTGCGCAAAGACACCAAGGGCCTGATTGCCCGCTGGAAATACTTCTGGATGTCGGTGATTGCGCTGGGCGTTGCCTTCGCGCTCTATATGGCCGGGAAAGACACGCCGGCTACTCAGCTGGTGGTGCCGTTCTTCAAGGACATCATGCCGCAGCTGGGGCTGCTGTACATTCTGCTGGCCTACTTCGTGATTGTCGGTACCGGCAATGCGGTTAACCTCACCGATGGCCTCGACGGCCTGGCAATTATGCCAACCGTGTTTGTAGCCGCCGGTTTCGCGCTGGTGGCGTGGGCGTCGGGCAACATGAACTTCGCCAACTACCTGCATATTCCGTATCTGCGTCACGCCGGCGAGCTGGTTATCGTCTGTACGGCGATCGTCGGTGCGGGCCTTGGCTTCCTGTGGTTTAACACCTATCCGGCGCAGGTCTTTATGGGCGACGTGGGTTCACTGGCCCTCGGCGGCGCGCTGGGCATCATTGCCGTGCTGCTGCGCCAGGAATTCCTGCTGGTAATTATGGGTGGCGTTTTTGTTGTTGAGACCCTGTCGGTCATTCTGCAGGTCGGCTCCTTCAAGCTGCGCGGTCAGCGCATCTTCCGAATGGCGCCGATTCATCACCACTATGAACTGAAAGGCTGGCCGGAACCGCGCGTGATCGTGCGCTTCTGGATTATTTCGCTGATGCTGGTGCTGATTGGCCTGGCGACGCTGAAGGTACGTTAATCATGGCAGATTATCAGGGTAAGAAAGTCGTCATTATTGGGCTGGGTATGACCGGCCTGTCTTGCGTGGACTTTTTCATGGCCCGCGGCGTGACGCCGCGCGTCATGGATACTCGCGCTGCGCCTTCCGGCCTGGATAAGCTGCCGGAAGAAGTGGAGCGCTACGTTGGTGGCCTGAACGAGGATTGGCTGCTGGCGGCCGATCTGATCGTGGCAAGCCCGGGTATCGCCCTGGCGCATCCCTCTCTGAGCGCGGCGATGGACGCCGGCGTGGAAATCGTTGGCGACATCGAGCTGTTCTGCCGCGAGGCGCAGGCGCCGATCGTGGCGATTACCGGTTCAAACGGTAAAAGCACCGTCACCACCCTGGTGGGTGAAATGGCGAAAGCGGCCGGCGTAAACGTCGGCGTCGGCGGCAATATTGGCCTGCCGGCCCTGATGCTGCTGGATGCTGAACGCGAGCTGTACGTTCTCGAACTTTCCAGCTTCCAGCTGGAAACCACCTCCAGCCTGCGGGCGGTTGCCGCGACGATCCTCAACGTGACCGAAGATCATATGGACCGCTACCCGCTCGGCCTGCAGCAGTATCGGGCGGCCAAGCTGCGCGTTTATGAAAATGCGAAGAGCTGCATTGTGAATGCCGATGACGGATTGACGATGCCGGTGCGCGGCGCCGATGACCGCTGCATTAGCTTTGGCGTTGACGTCGGCGACTACCACCTTAACCGCCAGCAGGGAGAAACCTGGCTGCGGGTGAAGGGTGAGAAAGTGCTGAACGTCAAAGAGATGCCGATAACCGGCCAGCACAACTACAGCAACGCCCTGGCGGCGCTGGCGCTGGCGGATGCCGCGGGTCTGCCGCGAGCCAGCAGCCTCAAGGCGTTGACCACCTTTACCGGCCTGGCGCACCGTTTCCAGCTGGCGTTGGACCATAACGGCGTGCGCTGGATAAACGATTCCAAAGCCACCAACGTTGGCAGCACCGAAGCGGCGCTGAACGGCCTGCATCTGGACGGCACGCTCTATCTGCTGCTCGGCGGTGACGGCAAGTCCGCTGATTTCGCGCCGCTGAAGCGCTACCTGGCCGGCGATAATATCCGCCTCTACTGCTTCGGTCGCGACGGCGAGCAGCTGGCGGCGCTGCGCCCTGAGGCGGCGACGCAAACGGAAACGATGGAACAGGCGATGCGTCAAATTGCGCCGCTGCTTAAGTCTGGCGATATGGTGCTGCTGTCGCCGGCCTGCGCCAGCCTCGATCAGTTTAAAAGCTTTGAACAACGGGGGGATATCTTCACCCGCCTGGCGAAGGAGTTAGGCTGATGCGTCTCTCCCTCCCGCGCCTGAGAATGCCCCGACTGACGCTGCCGCGTTTCCCGGGAATGCGTATCTTCTCCTGGCTGTTTGCCGCGCTGAAGGGCTGGGTGATGGGCTCGCGGCAGAAAGATAACGACAGCCTGGTGATGTATGACCGGATGCTGCTGTGGCTGACGTTTGGCCTGGCGGCGGTCGGTTTCATCATGGTGACCTCGGCTTCGATGCCGGTGGGCCAGCGTCTGGCAAACGATCCGTTTTTGTTTGCCAAGCGCGACGGACTCTACATTCTGCTGGCGCTGGGGCTCGCGCTGGTGACCCTGCGCCTGCCGATGGAATTTTGGCAGCGGCACAGTACCGCGATGCTGATCGCCTCGATCGTGATGCTGCTGATCGTGCTGGTGGTCGGGAGCTCGGTAAACGGGGCATCGCGCTGGATTGCGCTGGGCCCGCTGCGTATTCAGCCCGCGGAGTTTACCAAGCTGTCGCTGTTCTGCTACATCGCCAACTACCTGGTGCGTAAGGGCGATGAGGTGCGTAATAACCTGCGCGGCTTCCTGAAACCGATGGGCGTGATTTTCGTGCTGGCGATCCTGCTGCTGGCGCAGCCGGACCTCGGAACGGTGGTGGTGCTGTTCGTGACGACTCTGGCGATGCTGTTCCTCGCCGGCGCCAAGCTGTGGCAGTTCATTGCCATTATCGGTATGGGGATCTCGGCGGTGGTACTGCTGATCCTCGCCGAACCGTATCGTATTCGCCGCGTAACCTCCTTCTGGAACCCGTGGGAGGATCCGTTTGGCAGCGGCTACCAGCTGACCCAGTCGCTGATGGCCTTTGGCCGCGGTGAAATGTGGGGCCAGGGCTTAGGCAACTCGGTACAAAAGCTGGAGTATTTACCGGAGGCGCACACTGACTTCATCTTCGCCATCATCGGCGAAGAACTCGGTTATATCGGTGTGGTACTGGCTCTTTTAATGGTATTCTTCGTCGCTTTTCGCGCCATGTCCATCGGCCGCAAAGCGCTGGAGATTGACCACCGTTTCGCCGGCTTTTTGGCCTGTGCGATCGGGATCTGGTTTAGCTTCCAGGCGCTGGTTAACGTCGGCGCGGCTGCGGGCATGCTGCCGACCAAGGGCCTGACGCTGCCGCTGATCAGCTACGGCGGCTCCAGCCTGCTGATTATGTCGACGGCGATCATGTTGCTGTTGCGTATTGATTATGAAACGCGTCTGGAAAAAGCCCAGGCGTTTACACGGGGTGTTCGATGAGCGGTCAGGAAAAGCGGTTAATGGTGATGGCGGGCGGTACCGGCGGGCATGTGTTCCCGGGGCTGGCGGTCGCGCACCATTTAATGGACCAGGGCTGGCAGGTTCGCTGGCTGGGTACCGCCGATCGTATGGAAGCGGACTTAGTGCCGAAGCACGGTATTGAGATCGATTTTATCCGCATCTCCGGCCTGCGTGGCAAAGGCCTGAAGGCGCAGCTGCTGGCGCCGGTGCGTATTTTCAACGCCTGGCGTCAGGCGCGCGCGATTATGCAGCGTTTCAAGCCGGACGTCGTGCTGGGGATGGGCGGATACGTTTCCGGCCCCGGCGGACTGGCGGCATGGTCGCTGGGCATTCCGGTGGTGCTGCACGAACAGAATGGTATTGCCGGCCTGACCAATAAATGGCTGGCAAAAATTGCGAAGAAAGTGATGCAGGCGTTTCCCGGCGCGTTCCCCCACGCTGACGTGGTGGGCAACCCGGTGCGTACCGATGTGCTCGCGCTGCCTCTACCGGAGCAGCGGCTGGTTGGGCGTCAGGGGCCGACCCGCGTTT
>NZ_JAQGFU010000047.1:0-27336 GCF_030078455.1 Klebsiella sp. Ech2A
ATGCTGGCCCGGCCCTGGCGGTTAAAGGCGGTGCCGATAAAGACGGCGGCAATCGCATCCATCAGATAGGACTGGCCGGCCAGCGGCGTAAACTGCCGCAGGTTAGCGGAGAGGATCACGCCGCCGATGGCGCACATGGCGGAGGCCGCCACCAGCACCCACAGCATGGTCAGCCGATCGCGGATCCCGGCGATCCGCGCCGCTTCCCCGTTCTGGCCAATGGCGCGAACGTACTTGCCAAAAAGCGTGCGTTCGGTAATCAGCCACGCCACCAGCCACAGCGCCAGCACGATAACCACCGGCGTCGGAATGCCGGCGATATTGCCCACCGCGAGATCGTGGTACTCCGGCGCCATTCGGCGATAGGCGATCGAGCCGCCGCCGTCGGTGTAGATCCGCTCGACGCTGCTGGCAATAAACCAGGTCCCGAGCGTGGCAAGGAACGGGCGGATCTGGCAAATCAGGATCAGAAAGGCGTTCAGCAGACCGATGATCGTCCCGCCGAGCAGGGCGTAGCCCACCGCGGCCTGCCACGGCAGGTGCCAGGTTTTCAGGGCCACCAGCGCAAAGGCGGCGCCAAAGTCGAGCGCGACGCCCACCGAGAGATCTATGGCCCCGGCGCTGACGATAAGGGTCATCGCCATCGCCACAATCAGCAGAATCGCGCTGCCCTGCAGCAGGTTAGCCCAGTTATCAACGGTCAGAAATACCGGGTTGGCCCAGCCGAACAGGGCAATGGCCAGCAGGGTGATCACGCCGAAGCCCGCCCGCGACAGATAGGCCAGCGGGCCGCCGGCGGTCTGGCCCGGCGATGAGGATTTGAGCGTCAGCTGGCTCATTGATTGCCTCCTTGATGCCTGACCGCAGACGCCGCCAGCACGATAAGGATCAGGGTGCCTTTGATGGCGCCCATCCAGAAAATATTGACCCCCAGCAGCCCGAGGCCGTTGGAGAGAGCGTTGACCAGCACCGCGCCAAGCAGCGCGCCCCAGATGGTGACGACGCGCCGGCGCGAGAAGGCGGCGCCGATAAAGGTTGCCAGCACGGTCTCCAGCAGCAGCGGCGTGGCGGTGCCGCTGGAGCTGCCCGAGCCCTGGCTTAAGAGCGGCAGGATCGCCAGACCGGCGGCGATGCCGGCCAGCAGCCAGACGTAAACCGTCAGCCGGCGCACGTTAAGCCCGCTCATTTGCGCCATATCGCGATTGCCGCCAACCGCCTGCAGATGCTGGCCGAAGCGCGAGTGGTGCACCAGCAGCTGGAACAGGGCGAATACCGCCAGCAGGTAGATCAGCGGCCAGGGAATGCCGAGCAGCGTCTGGTCGCGAAAAGCCACCATCAGCGGATCGCTGACCGCAATGCGCCGCTGGCCGGTGAGCAAATCGGTCAGGCCGGTAAAGGCGACGGAGGTTGAGAGCGTTGCCAGCAGCGGCGGCAGCCCGGCGACCAGCACCAGCCCGGCGTTGATCGCCCCGCAGGCGAGGCACACCGCCAGCGGCAGGAGGAGGAGCCACAGATAGGAGATCTGCCACTCCACCATGCCAAGGCTCAGAAGCGCGACCCCGAGCACCGCGATGGCGGGCAGCGAGAGGTCGATCCCGCCGGTGACCACGTCATCGCCGCCGACGGCAATTACGCAAACCAGTCCGAAGCAGAGAATGGCCAGCGGCACGCTCTGCACCAGCATCATGCTGATATTCTGCCAGCTTAAAAAGAAGGGAGACTGCAGGCTGAGCCAGACCAGCAGGGCAAAGAAGAGGATCAGCGGAAATTTTTCAATAAGCGTCGTCATGCCCGGCAGGCCGCGGCGCTGGATACCCGTACTCATAGCTGTTGTTCCTGTCCACCGTTAATCGTTGCCAGCAGGGCGTCGAGCGTCAGCCCCTGGGTGGCGAGATTCGCCACCAGCTCGCCGCGCCACATCACGAGGATCCGATCGCACAATCCCAGCAGCTCCGGCGCATCGCTGGAGGAGACCAGCACCGCGCGTCCGCGATCCGCCAGCTGGCGGGTACGCTGATAGATATCGCTGCGGGCGCCGATATCGACCCCGAGGGTCGGTTCATCGAGAATAAAGAGCCGCGCATCGGTGCCCAGCCAGCGGGCCAGAATCGCCTTTTGCTGATTGCCGCCGCTCATCAAGCGCACCGGCAGCTCCGGGCGGCCGGGGCGGATAGAGAGCTGCTCAATCCAGCTGCGGGCTTTCTCCAGCGCCCGGCCCCGGTGCTCCCAGCCGAGGGTGGCGGTGTCCGACAGGGAGGCCAGGTTAATGTTATCGGCGGTGGAGAAGGGGAGGATCAGCCCCTGATGGCGGCGGTCGCGAGGCACCAGCGCCATACCGGCGCGAATCGCCTGCTTCGGCGTGCGGATGCGACGCGGCTGGCCGTCGATGCTAATGACGCCGCTGTCCACGCGCTTGAGTCCATAGAGAAGGTCAACCAGCACGTCACGCCCGGCGCCCAGCAGACCGGCGATACCGACGATTTCGCCGGGCTGAATATCAAAGGTAATATCGCGCAGCTGATGGCCGTCGCCGAGCGCGCGCACCGACAGCAGCGGGGCGCTGGCGTCGGCTTCAGGCGGCGCGGACTGGCGCGGGGTATAGAGCTGCTCGATTTCCCGGCCGACCATCATTTTGATCAGCGCATCGGTATCCTGCAGCAGTGAGCGGTCAGGGTAGCCCACCACCTCGCCGTTGCGCAGCACGGTTCCGCGATCGCAGAGAGCGGCGATTTCGTTCAGATAGTGGGAAATATAGAGAATGGCGATCCCCTGCTCGCGCAGGCGCAGGATCGCCGAGGAGACCAGGCTGGCCTCCTGCACTTCCAGCGGCGCGGTAGGCTCGTCAAATACCACCAGCTTCGCGGCGCCGTCGATCAGCGCCCGGGCGATTTGCACCAGCTTGCGTTCGGCAAGGCTGAGATCGCGAATCAGCCGCCGCGGGTTAATGCTCAGCTGCCAGCTGTCGCGGAAAAAGGCCTCGGTGGCGGCGTTCATGCGCTTTCTGTCGAGCGCTCCCCAGCGGTGGCGATACTCCTGGCCGAGAAAAACGGACTCCGCCACGGTGAAGTGGGCGATCAGGTTGAGCTCCTGGTGGATAACCCGGATGCCCATCGCTTCGATGGCGGCAGGGTTGCCGAACGGGATCGGCGCGCCGTCGAGGGTGGCGCTGCCGCTATCGGCCTGGTACACGCCGGCAAGGATCTTGATCAGGGTGGATTTTCCGGCCCCGTTTTCACCGATCAGGCCGTGAATTTCACCGGGATTCAGAAGCAGCGTGACCGCATTTAATGCAGTCACGTTGGCAAAGCTTTTGCCGATCTGGCTCATGACCAGACCAGCGGCGGGGCGCTCCCCGCCGAAGGGTTGATTAATCACTGCAGTTCGCCATATCCCAGCTGTTTGTAGACCGCTTTCGCTTCCTGCGGACCCTTCACCGGGACCACCGGAATAAAGGTTTGCAGCGGCAGAGCCTGCTTAGCGAAGTAGTGCGCGACGTTATCGGCCGAGGTCTGGCCAATCAGGTGCGGCTGCTGGGCGACGTTAGCAACGAACGGGCTACCGGGTTCGGCCATAATTTCCAGGGTTTCCGGACCGGCGTCGATGGCGGTGACCTTCACGTCCTTATCGCGGCCGGTCTCTTCCAGCGCCTGCACGATCCCGATGGCCGGCTGATCCCAGCAGGCGACGTGGATAGCGTCCAGTTTGCCTTTCGGATACTGGCTGAGCAGCTCGAGGGTTTTCTTACGCGCATCTTCCGGGGAGTTGGCAAACTGTTCGGCCAGCTCTGGCTGAATAATATGAATATCCGGATAATCCTTAAGGACATATTTCCACTGGTCGTAGCGGATGCCGCAAATTCGCAGCGAGCTGGAGAACGCATTAAATACCGCAACGTTGCCTTTGCCGCCTAATTCATCGGCCATATAGCGGCCAATGGTTGAACCCAGGGTGTAGTTGTCGGAGGTCGTGTTATTGACGGAGTATTTAGAAACGTGGTCCACGGTAAATACCGGGATGCCGGCATCGCGCAGCGCTTTAAATTTAGGTTCAACGGCGCTGTCGCCGAGAATACTAATTACGGCATCAACCTTGCGTGATAATAAAATATCGTGGTTATTGGCGTGTACCTGATTATCACGACCGCCGTCAACGCCGATGACTTTACCACCCAGTTTTTCAACCTCTTCGGTGGCGCCTTTATAGGCTTCACGATCCCAGAAATGCTGGGTACCAACAACGGCGACGCCGATGGTTTTCCCCTGTAGCGACAAGGCTTCTGCGGCGGAGGCGCTGACGGAGACGAGCGTCATCAGACCCAGGGCGGCGGGCAGTAATTTTTTTCTCTGCGACATTCTTATTATAGTCCTGTGATGAAGGTGTTTGCGGATTCGTAGCATGACAATAACGACCACGCAACCTCAAATACAAAATATGTCTAAGTTATACCAATAATGGTATATCGGCGGGGCGGTGCAGGAAAACTTAATTTTGCCGGATGTAACCTGAAAATATTTCATGATGGTTGAATTAAGCCATTTTTATATTGTGGGTATAAAGTAAGATGGCTGACTTTTATTGCAAACGGTAATTGCTGCTTAATGATGGCCATATTTATGGTGGGATATGGTGAATATATTCCATGAGGCACCTAATGCGGGCGGCTGCTGGCCTGAGTGGCAGGATATTATAGCGCTGCCGGCATTTTATCTTCAGCCAGCTCCCGACTTATTATAGCGGCCTTTATCGGGTGACAACAAAACGGGCAACATGAATAAACAACATAATCTGGCGGTGATGCACTGGGGGACCTGGCAGGTGCAAACCCGCGATGGCGCCATTGACGCCGTCGTGCCGGTCGCCTGGGATAAAAATCCCTCGCGCATTGGCCAGTCCCTCACCGATGCGGTCACCGGCAATACGCGCATTCGTCGTCCGGCGGTGCGGGCCGGCTATCTCAAAAATGGTCCCGCGTCGCGAGAAGGTCGCGGCAAAGAGCCCTTTGTCGAGGTGAGCTGGGAGGTCGCCCTCGATCTGCTGGCCCGTGAGCTGACCTCGGTGAAGGCGCGCTGCGGCAACGAAGCCATATACGGCGGCTCCTACGGCTGGGCCAGCGCCGGGCGCTTCCACCATGCCCAGAGCCAGCTGCACCGCTTCCTCAAGTCTTTCGGCGGCTACACCGCCAGCACCAATACCTACAGCAGCGCCGCGGGAGAGCGTATTTTGCCGCACGTGCTGGGGCCGCTTAGCCCGCTGCATCGCCAGCACACGCACTTCTCCGAGCTGGCGCGGGAGTGTCAGCTGTTCGTGGCGATTGGCGGCCTGCCGCTGCGCAACTCTCAGGTGAGCGGCGGCGGCGCCAACGATCATATGCTGAAGCACTGGCTGGAGAAGATGCAGGCCAACGGCACGCGCTTTGTCAATATCAGCCCGGTCAGCAACGATCTGAGCGCCGTGAGCTCGGCGCAGTGGCTGGCGGTGCGTCCGGGGACCGATACCGCGCTGCTGCTGGCGCTGTGCTACGTCCTGATTACCGAATCCCTCTACGACAGCGGCTTTGTGGCCAGCCACACGGTGGGCTTTGCTCCCTACCGCGCCTATCTGCTGGGAGAGCGCGACGGAGTGGCAAAAACGCCGCGCTGGGCGGCGGAAATCGTGGGGATTTCCGAGCAGCAGATTATCTCCCTGGCGCGCGAGATGGCCAGCCAGCGCACGATGGTTAATATCTCCTGGTCCATCCAGCGCGCCCGCCAGGGGGAGCAGGCCTACTGGGCAACGGTCGCCCTGACCGCGCTGCTGGGGCAGATAGGCACCCCGGGCGGCGGACTGGGCTTCGGCTACGCCTGTACCAACCTGGCGGGCGCGGCGCGGAAAGCCTTTTCCGGCCCTCGTCTGCCGGCGGGGAAAAATAGGGTTAACGACGCGATCCCGGTGGCCCGGCTGGCGGATATGCTGCTGCATCCCGGCGGCGAGTATGAGTTTGACGGCCAGCATCTGCGCTACCCCGATATCCGCCTGGTCTACTGGGCGGGAGGCAACGCCTTTCACCATCACCAGGACCTTAACCGACTCTGCGAAGCGTGGCGACGGCCGGAAACGGTGGTGGTGCACGAGCAGTACTGGACCGCGCAGGCCAAGTTTTCCGACATCGTGCTGCCGGTGACCACCTCCCTCGAGCGGGAGGATATCGGCAGCGGCGGGCACGACGGATTTATGATTGCCATGAGCGCGCAGATCCCGCCGGTGGCGGAAGCCCGCGACGACTACGCGATTTTCTGCGATCTTGCCGCCCGCTTAGGCTGCGGGGAGCGCTTCAGCGAAGGGCGAAGCGTCGAGGAGTGGCTGCGGCATATTTATGATGAGTCGCGCCCCCGGGCCCGGGAAGAGGGCATTGAGCTGCCGTCGTTTGAGGATTTCTGGCAGCAGGGGGTGCTGGAGTACAGCGCGCCGGAGCAGCCGCAGGTCTTTCTGGCCGACTTTCGCGCCGACCCGCTGGGCTCGCCGCTCTCCACGCCGTCCGGCAAGATTGAGCTCTTCTCACAAACCGTCGCCGACTTCGGCTACCGCGAGTGCCCGGGCCATCCGTGGTGGGACGAAGAAGAGGCGAGCTGGCAGCGGGAAGAGGCCAGCCGCTGGCCGCTGCATCTGCTCTCCAGCCAGCCGCGCACGCGTCTGCACAGCCAGTACGATCACGGTAGCGTCAGCCGGGCGACCAAAATTCAGGGGCGCGAGCCGCTGTGGATGCATCCCCAGGATGCGCAGGCGCGGGGCGTAGCCGAAGGCAGCGTGGTGAAAGTGCATAACGCCCGCGGAGCGATTCTGGCCGGCGTGCATCTCAGCGACGGGATCCGCCAGGGGGTAGTGCAGATGGCCACCGGCGCCTGGTACGACCCGCTGGATCCGAGCGAAAAAGGCTCGCTGGACAAGCACGGTAATCCGAACGTGCTGACCGAAGATCGCGGCAGCTCGCGGCTGGGGCAGGGCTGCAGCGCGCAGAGCTGCTGGGTTGAGATTGTCCCGTGGCGCGAGGCGCTGCCGGCGATTACCGCCTTCGATCCGCCGGCGTTTATCAGCGCGGACGCGCTGTCCTGAACGCCAGCCCGGTGGCGCAGAGCCGCCGGACTGGACGAAGACGACTACGCCAGGCGCGGGTAGGCGTCGGCAATATCATCCCCGGTAAACTTCGCCACCCAGCCTTCCGGATTATCGAAAATGCGGATGGCGGTGAAGTTCGGTTCCGAGCCCATATCAAACCAGTGCGGGGTGTCGGCGGGGACGGAGATCAAATCGTTCTTCTCGCACAGCACCTGGAACACCTCATTGCCGATATGCAGGCAAAACAGCCCGGCGCCCTCGACGAAGAAACGCACCTCGTCTTCACCGTGGGTATGTTCGTTGAGAAACTTCGCGCGCAGCGCCTCTTTCTGCGGGTTGTCCGCGCGCAGGCTGATGACGTCCCAGCTCTGGTAGCCCTTTTCGGCAACCAGCCTGTCGATGGCGTGCTGGTAGGCTTCAATCACCGTTTCCGGCGCTGGCGCGACGCCCAGGTCGCGGTCGGCCTGCCAGCGTTCAAAGCGGACGCCTTTGGCGTTTAGCTGCTGCTGAATCTCTTCGCCGTCGGTGCTGTGCCAGATGGCGGTTGCGGCGTCATGGTCAGAAAAAATCGTTAATGCGCTCATGCAGGTATCTGCTCCGGATGAATGTCGTCAAAACGCTGAATCTGCGGATGATGGCTGGCGGGGTCGCGATCGCCGCGTACCAGCTGCAGGGTGCGAAAACCGGCCTCCTCGGCGGCATCCAGCTCCTGATGGATATCGGAAAGGAACAGGATGGCGGCGGGGTGATGACCCAGCTGTTCAGCAATGTTGCGGTAGGACTGCGCTTCGCGCTTCGCTCCTACCAGGGTATCGAAATAGCCGCTGAACAGATGAGTAATATCACCTTCGTCGCTGTAGCCAAATAACAATTTCTGCGCGGCGACCGAGCCTGAGGAATATACATATAAATCAATTCCCTGCGACTTCCACTTTTCCAGCGCCGGCAGAACATCGGGGTACAGATGGCCGGTAAAGTCGCCGTTCAGGTAGCCATCGCGCCAGATAATCCCCTGCAGCGCCTTCAGCGCGGTGGATTTGCGATCCTCCTGCATAAAGGCAAACAGCGTCTCGATAAGCTCGGCGGTGCTGGCGGCGGGGGCGGCGATTTCGTGACGCAGGTTATCAAGGATCGTTTTGACCGGCTCAGCGTACTGCTGGGCGGTCACGAAGCCTGCTAACCGTTCACGGGCGTACGGAAACAGAATGTTGTGTACGAAGCGAATGTCGCTGGTGGTACCTTCAATATCGGTCACGATGGCGCGGATCATGGTTTCTCCAGAGTGGGCGTTACGCCGCATTGACGGTGGCGGCAGACGGTAGCCGGCCAGACCTCATTATTTATACACGGCATTGTGCAAAGCGCGCTGCGGCTTTTTTGCATAACGGCGCATATAGACGTCTAAGCGTCTCGATTGCCAAATATTAACATCGTGTTATAGTGGCTTCAACAACGGCATTACAATCGGTAATAACAAAATGAGCAATAAGCCACTGATTCCTGAGAGTAAACTCCCTTCACTGGGCACCACTATTTTTAGCCAGATGAGCGCGCTTGCGCAGCAGCATCAGGCGATAAATCTTTCGCAGGGCTTCCCTGATTTTGACGGGCCGCGCTACCTGCAGGAGCGACTGGCTTTTCATGTCGCCCAGGGCGCCAACCAGTACGCCCCTATGACCGGCGTGCCGGCGCTGCGTGAAGCCATCGCCGATAAAACCGCCGAGCTTTACGGCTACCGACCGGATGCCGACAGCGATGTGACCGTGACGGCGGGCGCCACCGAGGCCCTGTATGCGGCCATTACCGCCCTGGTGCGCGACGGGGACGAGGTTATCTGCTTTGATCCGAGCTACGACAGCTATGCTCCGGCGGTGGAGCTCTCCGGCGGCGTGCTGAAGCGCATTGCCCTGCAGCCGCCGCATTTTCGCGTGGACTGGCAGCAGTTTGCCGCTGCGCTGAGCGAGCGTACCCGTCTGGTTATCCTCAATACCCCGCACAACCCGTCGGCGACGGTCTGGCAGACTGAGGATTTCGCCGCGCTGTGGCAGGCGATTGCCGAGCGCGAGATTTACGTGGTCAGCGATGAGGTTTACGAGCATATCTGCTTTGCGGCGCAGGGACACGCCAGCGTGCTGGCCCATCCGCAGCTGCGACAGCGGGCGGTGGCGGTCTCTTCGTTTGGTAAAACCTTCCATATGACCGGCTGGAAGGTCGGCTACTGCGTTGCGCCGGCGGCAATCAGCGCCGAGCTGCGCAAAGTGCATCAGTATCTGACGTTCTCGGTGAATACGCCGGCGCAGCTGGCTATCGCCGATATGCTGCGCCACGAGCCGGAGCACTATCGCCAGCTGCCCGAGTTTTACCAGCAGCGTCGCGACCTGTTTATTGAGGCCCTGCGCGCCAGTCGCCTCGAGATATTACCCTGCGAGGGCACCTACTTCCTGCTGGCCGACTACAGCGCGGTTTCCGATCTCGACGACGTCAGCTTTTGCCGCTGGCTGACGACGGAAATCGGCGTGGCGGCGATCCCGCTGTCGGTATTCTGCGCCGATCCGTTCCCGCACCGCCTGATTCGGCTGTGCTTTGCCAAGCAGCCGGCAACCCTGCTGGCCGCCGCGGAGCGTCTGCGCCAGCTGTAGCGCGCGGAAATCAGGTCGCTGAGAGAATTAACGGTCGCCGGGAGTGACAGGTCGATCGTTAATTCTCGTTTATTACCGCTTTCGTTATTTTAATTTTTCCGCTTTATTGTCAGATATTCACGTGGCCGATAATTAACGGCGGCCGCTATTATCGCAATGCCGCCTTTTCAATCAGCGAAGCTAAAACCGGGTGGGCCATTTGCACCCGATTATAAATCATATGAATCATTGCCCGGGGAATATCCGCCGGCGCAGGGAGCACTTTCAGCCGGTGGTCAAATAGCGGCGGGCCTGACGCGACTTTGGGAATAAAACCGATAAAATCAGTCTGGCTAATAATATTGAGGATGGCAATGTGTGAGTCGCTGCTGAAGGCGATATTCCGCTCGGGGAACAGTTTTTCAAGCCGGTAGTCAACCGCCTGCATTCCGGCTTCTTTGGTCAGATAGTCGGTAAAGCGCTCGCGGGCAACGGCTTTCGCAGAGGTGAGGTCGGCTATGCGCGGATGATTCTGCCGGCAGACCAGCACCATCTCTATTTCCGCGAACGGCAGGCAGACGGTAGAGGGAGTGGCAAGCGGCGAGAGGCTAAAAATCAGGTCGGCTTTGCGGTAGGTGAGCAGGCTCTCCGCCGACTCCGAGGCGAGCTGAAGGTCGTGGTGCTCCACCTGCAGGTTGGGGTCGCCGTAGAGCGCGCTGATAAGCGTTGCCGAGCAGGGCGAGAGGAAAAACTGCGGGCTGTAAATAACAAAGCGTTTACTCAGCTCGGCGCCGTGGACGATATTAATCGTCTGCTCCAGCTGGTTGAGGTTTTGCTCGAGATGGCGATGAAGGTTCACCGCCAGGGTAGTGGGGCTCATCCCTTTACCGGAGCGGATAAACAGCGGATCGTTGAGCTGATTGCGCAGGCGCTGCAGCGACTGGCTGACGGCGGAAGGGGTAATAAATAAGGTTCCCGCGGCCTGGCTGATACTTAAATGCTGATAGATACATTCAAAAATAACCAGTAGGTTAAGATCGAACTTTTTAAGTTCGTAAAGTTTAGCCATGGCTAGCATCCTTTGCGTTGCTGTGTCCGGTATGAATTATTATTTTATTTGTTTGTTGTATTTAATTTGCGTGGTGATTGATGGGCTGAATTATTTAAGGCCGGGTTTATTGGTGACTCTGAATGTATATGACCAAAAGTGATTTAGCCAGACCCTTTTGTGGCGAATTGTCTGGCTATGCGAAATATGACGTGGCGCTTTATTTTTCGCCCATCATCACCTGCAGCTTATCCGCTTCCGGCAGGCCGACAACCTGCTGCAGCATATTTTCTTTATTCATATAGTAAATAGCCGGCGTGGCGTTCGCTCCCAGCTGGTCCATCAGCTGCTGGTTCTGGTTGAGGGTGCGTATTTTGTCCTCGGGAATTTTCGCCGGGATCGCAATTTTCATTTTTCCGGCCGATTTTTCGTAATCGTGCCAGGTTTTTGCCGGATCGCGGCTGGCGAGAATGGCGGCGGCTACCGGCGTACTCTCCGGTTTGATAACCCCGACCAGCAGCGTGCGAATCTGCACTTTCCCCGACTCTACCCAGGGCCGAGCCTGCTGCCAGAACTGCTTGCAGTACGGGCAGAAGGGGTCGGCGAAGACGTAGAGAATAATCGGCGCCTCTTTTTTCCCGTCAAGCAGCCAGCTGGCGGCCTCCATCTGCTTCCACATCTGCTGGCCTGCCGGCGTATAGAGCTCCTTCTGGAACAGCTGTTCGCTAAGGTTAGTGCCGTTTTCGTCATACATGTAGCCGGAGATAGCGTGCTTGCCGTCGGGGGTGAGATAGATAGCGACGCCCATGTCCTGATATTTACCCAGCCAGCCTTTCACTCCGCCCGGCGCTTCGAAGGGTTTAATGATGGTAATACCCTGTTTTTCTATCGCTTTTACGGGGGCAGGGAGCTCTTCTGCATAGCTACATAAGGGCAAAAGACCCAGCAAAAGCAGACGTTTTAACATGATTATTCCTTGTAAAATCAATGGAGAAGGTACGGCAGATGATGGAACCTATCGCAGCTATAGGCAAGACCTGCGCCCGGACAGATTGCCCTTTGCCAGGGCGGATGGTGTAATCGCCCATGCTGTTACATTAAGGTAATGTAGAGCGCAACGCATAGCCAGCCTGCCTGGCACTGAATCTACCTTCGGGTATTTCAGGTAATAGGGCCGCCTGAATGGGCGGCCTTTTTACTTTATCGGCCTGGCGAGTACGGCCGATTGTGCGACTTGTCCCGACGGGTTCACAAAGCTGTCTTGTTGCGGTTGTTAGATATTGCTTATTGATTTGATAATGCAAACGCATTGGTCGGGTCAGGAAAAATTCGTTACCTTAGACCTCAACGAAAACACGGAGGAAGTATAGATGTCCTTAATTAACACTAAAATCAAACCTTTCAAAAACCAGGCGTTCAAAAACGGTGAGTTCATCGAAGTTACCGAGAAAGACACCGAAGGCCGCTGGAGCGTTTTCTTCTTCTATCCGGCTGACTTCACCTTCGTATGCCCGACTGAACTGGGCGACGTTGCTGACCATCACGAAGAGCTGCAGAAGCTGGGCGTAGACGTCTATTCTGTTTCCACCGATACCCACTTTACTCACAAAGCATGGCACAGCAGCTCTGACACCATCGCTAAAATCAAGTATGCGATGATTGGTGACCCGACTGGCGCCCTGACCCGTAACTTCGAAAATATGCGTGAAGACGAAGGCCTGGCCGACCGCGGCACCTTTATCGTTGACCCGCAGGGCATCATTCAGGCTATCGAAGTTACCGCTGAAGGTATCGGCCGCGATGCGTCTGACCTGCTGCGTAAAATCAAAGCGGCGCAGTACGTTGCTTCCCACCCAGGCGAAGTTTGCCCGGCGAAATGGAAAGAAGGCGATGCGACTCTGGCTCCGTCCTTAGATCTGGTCGGTAAAATCTAAATTTCCATGTCTTTCACGCCATGGCGGCGTTGGCGACACCTGCTCACCCCGGTCACTTGCTTATGTAAGCTCTCGGGATCCCCAGGCTAGCCGCCTTGCCCTGACGCGAAATTCAGGGGAAATTGATACCGAATAACGGGTGTTTTATTACGCCCGTTTTTCTTCCAAACCCCATGATGCAAGCCGCATTCAGGCAGCCGCGAGGCCGCTTGCATGATGACGTTTTAAGAGAGGGATACGAGATGCTCGAAGCAAACATGAAAACCCAGCTCAGGGCCTACCTTGAGAAACTGACTAAGCCCGTTGAGCTGATCGCT
The DNA here is from genome assembly GCF_030078455.1 of Klebsiella sp. Ech2A. Lineage (NCBI taxonomy): Bacteria > Pseudomonadati > Pseudomonadota > Gammaproteobacteria > Enterobacterales > Enterobacteriaceae > Klebsiella > Klebsiella sp. Ech2A. The sequence continues at coordinate 13,010 of NZ_JAQGFU010000047.1, forward strand.
ACGCTGGACGACAGCGCTAAATCGGCAGAAATCAAAGAACTGCTGGCAGAAATCGCCGAGCTGTCTGAGAAAGTGACGTTTAAAGAAGACAACACGCTCGCCGTGCGCAAACCGTCTTTCCTGATTACGAATCCAGGTTCTACCCAGGGGCCGCGCTTTGCCGGCTCTCCGCTGGGGCACGAGTTTACCTCTCTGGTTCTGGCGCTGCTGTGGACCGGCGGCCATCCGTCGAAAGAGGCCCAGGCCCTGCTGGAACAGATCCGCGACCTCGACGGTGATTTTGAGTTTGAAACCTACTACTCGCTCACCTGCCATAACTGCCCGGACGTGGTGCAGGCGCTGAACCTGATGGCGGTGCTGAACCCGCGTATTAAGCATACGGCGATTGACGGCGGGACGTTCCAGAATGAGATTACCGATCGTAACGTGATGGGCGTTCCGGCGGTCTTTGTCAACGGCAAGGAGTTTGGCCAGGGGCGCATGACGCTGGCGGAGATCGTCGCGAAGGTTGACACCGGCGCGGAGAAACGTGCCGCGGAAGAGCTGAACAAGCGCGACGCTTATGACGTGCTGATCGTTGGCTCCGGCCCGTCCGGCGCGGCGGCGGCGGTTTACTCGGCGCGTAAAGGGATTCGTACCGGCCTGATGGGCGAACGCTTCGGCGGCCAGGTGCTGGATACCGTGGATATCGAAAACTACATTTCGGTACCGAAAACGGAAGGTCAGAAGCTGGCCGGGGCGCTGAAGGCTCACGTCAGTGAATATGATGTGGACGTCATTGACTCCCAGAGCGCGTCGAAACTGGTTCCGGCGGCGGTAGAAGGCGGCCTGCATCAGATCGAAACCGCCTCCGGCGCGGTGCTGAAGGCGCGCAGTATCATCATCGCCACCGGCGCTAAATGGCGCAACATGAACGTGCCGGGTGAAGACCAGTACCGGACGAAAGGGGTGACCTATTGCCCGCACTGCGACGGCCCGCTGTTTAAAGGCAAGCGCGTGGCGGTGATCGGCGGCGGCAACTCCGGCGTCGAGGCGGCAATCGATCTGGCGGGCGTGGTTGAACACGTGACGCTGCTGGAATTCGCCCCTGAAATGAAGGCGGACCAGGTGCTGCAGGACAAAGTTCGCAGCCTGAAAAACGTCGACATTATTCTTAACGCGCAGACGACGGAAGTGGTCGGCGATGGCAGCAAGGTGACCGGACTGCAGTATCGCGATCGGCTGAGCGGTGATGAGCATCACGTCGAGCTGGCGGGGATCTTCGTACAGATTGGCCTGCTGCCTAATACCACCTGGCTGGAAGGCGCGATTGAGCGTAACCGGATGGGTGAAATTATCATCGATGCGAAGTGCGAAACTAACGTCAAGGGCGTGTTTGCCGCGGGCGACTGCACCACCGTACCGTACAAGCAGATTATTATCGCCGCCGGCGAAGGGGCAAAAGCGTCTCTGAGCTCGTTCGATTATCTGATTCGTACCAAAACCGCATAATAAAAGAAAGTAAGAGCGACCTGCACAGCAAAGAGGCTACCCTTGGGTAGCCTCTTTTTTTATCGCCTTTCCACACGTCGTCGCAGGCGAAGCGGCGTATCCCGCTTATCGGACAACCATTACCGGAATATGCGCGTGGCGAATAACGCTCGAAGCGTTAGAACCGAGCAGATGGGTGCTGATAGACGGATTGCGTGAGCCAATGACCACCACGTCGGCGTTAATTTCGTTGGCCAGCTCGTTAACCATGTCCCGCACGTTGCCGAAGCGGACGTGCTTTTTAATGCGCGAGGGATCGATGCTGAAGTGCCCGGCCATGGTGGTTAGCCGCGTTTCCGCTTCATGCTGCAGATGCTCTTCAAAGCGGCGCAGGTCGGCGGTGAATCGGCTCATGGTGAAGCTGGATGAGCCTGGCAATACGTGGAGCAGGTGAATAATTCCGTCCTGCTGGGCCAAAAACTCCGCGTGGCGGACGGCTTTGTCGCTTAACTCCATCTCAAAAACGTCAACCGGCATAATGATTGTTTTATACATATGCATTCCTCCTTGTTCGACTGTTTCTATATCAACATATTATACAAATACATTGTGCCATTCAGGTCGCAAAACTGTCAGATCGGGTTAAGGGAGGCGTAAAAGTTTGTCAGGGCGGGGAGGGCAGAAAGAGGATGCAAAGACACCCTCTGATAAAGCGCAGAACGCTTCAGGCGGCGGGAGAGTTAGCGGTGAAATTCACCCGCGGCTTCCGGCTGGTACAGCAGTTCGAGGACTTCGAGGTGCGCAGAGGCGCCGCCCGGTAATTCCCAGTGAATGGCGCTGCCGACCTTCAGGCCGAGTAGTGCGGCACCGACGGGGGCGAGTACCGAAAGCTGGGTGGCGCTATCGGTGACCTGGGAGGGGAAAACCAGGGTGCGCACGCGCTCTTCGCCGCTGGACAAATCACGGAATCTGACGGTGCTGTTCATGCTGACAACATCATGCGGCATCGCTTCTGGCGCCAGCATTTGTGCGCGATCCAGCTCGTCGTTCAGCGCATCGGCGACCGGAGAACTGGCGAACGCCGGCTGCTCGAGCAGCCTGTCGATGCGTTCGGCATCGAACTCGTTAATGATGATTGTGGGTCTGGTCATTGCATACTCCATGTTATCCAGGAACCTGTCCGTAAAAGAAAACCCTCACCGAAAATGGCAAGGGTTAATGTCTTCCCATCATACTGAGACTTGTCGGCGGTTTGAAGTGATTAAACGCACATTCAGCAACGATCGCCAAAGGAGCCAGATGAAATTTATGCTGCTGCCGTCACGGCCAGAAAAATTGTCTTATCCTTTTTAGGCGGTATCAGGCTCGTCCCTTCCACTACATGCAGGAGACTCTATGAGCGGTTTTGACAAACTTACTCTCGATGACGGCAGCTATCTGTATTTCAAAGACTGGGGGAGCGGGCAGCCGGTTGTTTTTAGCCACGGCTGGCCGCTAACGGCTGACGCTTTCGAAGACCAGATGCTGTTTCTGGCTGATAACGGGTTTCGGGCGATCGCCCACGATCGCCGCGGCCATGGTCGATCGGCCCAGCCCTGGGACGGCCACAACATGGATACCTATGCTGACGATCTGGCTCAGCTGACGGCGCATCTCGACCTGCGCGATGCGGTGCACGTGGGCCACTCCACCGGCGGTGGCGAGGTGGCGCGCTATATCGGGCGCCACGGGACCGAAAGGGTGGCCAAAGCGGTGCTTATCAGCGCCGTGACGCCGATAATGATCCGCACGGACTTCAACCCGGACGGCGTGCCGAAGGCGGTATTTGACAGCATCAGGGAGGGCGTTATCGAGGACCGCGGCGCGTTCTTCTATGAGCTGACCGCCGCGTTCTACGGCTACAACCGCGACGGCGCCAAAGAGTCAAAAGCGGTGCGCGAAGGGTTCGTCGAACAGGGACTGCAGGGGTCGATTAAGGCGCTTTATGACTGTATCAAAGCCTTCTCGGAAACCGACCTGCGAGAGGACCTGCGCAAGATGACCATCCCAACCCTGGTTATCCACGGCGATGACGACCAGATCGTGCCTTTCGAAACCTGCGGTAAAGCGGCGGCGCAAATATTGCCTGACGCCAGATTGACCGTCTACAAAGGCGGGTCGCACGGGATTTGCACGACCCACAAGCATCAGATTAATCAGGATTTACTGGCGTTTATTCGCGAATGAAGCCCCTGCGGCGGCTGGCGCCGCCGCATGATTAACTGCCGACCTTATCGAGAACAAACTGCTTAGCGCAGTTGCCCGGATGGGGCTGGGGCAGGAAGGCGTCGGCGGAGAGCGGCGTATTGATGGCCGCGGCCTTGATGGCTATTTGTATTTCGGTTAAATAGGCCGGATTGCCGCTGCAGGTCAGCTTGAAGGCCTTAACGCTCTGCTTTCCCCAGGCCTCGGCGATGGCCGCATCGAAGTCGTCGCGGCTAACGCTCTGTCCGTAGTGCTTCGCGAGGAATGTCCCGATGGCGCTGTGCTTCACTTCGCCGCCGAGGCGGACCATGGTGCCGAAGTAGCTGTCAGGATCGAAGCCAAAACAGACGCCGTGTTTTGCATATTCGTAGCGCTCAAGGCAGGAGTTGCCGCCGGAGCCGGGCATCACGCTGTTGAGCTTATTGGCCATCTCCAGCGACAGGCCGGTTTCCGCAGCCTGGCATTTCCGCCCGGCTTTGACCTCCGGCATATTGGGTATCGGGCGCGTGGCGCAGCCAAAACGCATCCAGCGGCGATCGTCCACGCCGCGAGCGGCGATGGATTTCGGCAGACCCGGCCACAGGCCGTGTACGGTGAGATAATCGGTTTTGTTGGCCGTTTCCTGCTGCAGGCGGCACTCTTCCGGCTCGCCGCGGTTTCGGTCATGCATGCTCTGGCAGAAACCGGTTTGCCAGGATAAGGCCAGTACGTAGCGGTCGAAATCGCCGTATTGTGTTGCGGTGAGCGGTTCAGCGCCGACCTGAGTTGCCGTTAGCAAGAGGGCAATGGCGACGAAATCCTTCCTGAACATTTTTATTCCTGATAGTGGATGGTCATGAGTTCCTCGAATTATTAAAGCATAAAAAAGGCGCCTGCTGGCGCCTTTTCACGTTTATTGAACGGTGGTTCCGGGCACCAGAATTTCGGTGGCGATAATCACCACCAGCAGGCCGACAAGAACCGGTACCGAGGTCCGCTTCACCACCTCAAACGGCGAGATTTTTGCCATCCCGGCCACGGCAACCACCACCCCCGATACCGGGGAAATAGTCCGGCCAAGGTTGGATGCCTGCAGCATCGGGATCGACAGATAGGCCGGGTTAATACCCGACGAGTGCGCCAGCTTGGGGATCATCTCAACGAAGGCGTAAAACGGGGCGTTACCTGAACCGGTCGTCATGGCTGCCAGCATCGTCAGCACCACCAGCACCAGCATCAGAATGATGCTGGCGGAGCCAAACGAGGTCGCAATCGAAATCAGGCTATTGATAAAGCCGATGGTGCTCAGGCCCTGGGCAAACACGCCGGCGGCGACCAGCAGCATGACCACGCCGGCAAAGGCGTCGGCCATCCCGCGATAGGCGGCTTCCAGCCCGCTGAAGACGTTTTTGGTGTTAAAGCCGCGGCAGAATTCCAGCACCGCCGCCAGCAGCATGCACATCACCAGGATGGCAATAATATGCAGCTCCGGGCCCCATTTCCCGTCGAAGATAAGCACGCCGATAATGGGCGTGAAGGGCAGAATGGCGTAGAAGGAGGGGGCGGTCGTAGTTATCTCGTTGACGTCGAGCATTTCGTGGGCGACGTTCTCTTTCTTATCCAGATAGCGCTGCCAGAAAAAGTGGGCGATCGCCATGGCGATAATCGCCGCAATGGAGATAGGCAGCGTGGTCTTAAAGGCAAAGTCGATGAGCGGCATTTCGGCGGCCTTCGCCGCGAGAACGACATCGCCGGAGGTCGGGGAGAGGATAATGGCCGCCGGGGAGGCGCAAATGGCCGCCGCCGCGCCGCGGCTGATCCCGACGTTGACCATCACCGGGAACAGCGTTGCCATCAGCAGAACGCCGAGGCCGGTCGCCGAAGAGACGGCCAGCGACATCAGGCAGGCGACAAAATAGGCGGCGATCATCAGCAGGTAGGGGGAGTTAATGTAGCGCAGGGGCTTCGAGGCCAGTTTGACCACCATATCGTTGGCGCCGATATGCGTCATGTAGGTGGCAAATCCGCAGAGCATCATGATCATCATGCCGAGGTCGCCGCCGCGGCTCATCAGCAGAATTTTGATGTATTCGATGATGTCGGTCGCGGAATAGCCCGTGCTTTTCGCCTCGCCGGGTAAAATTTTATGTCCCATCAGCGCGCTGACGATAAGCAGCGTCAAACCGCCAACAAAGAGAACGCCGGTGGCGGCGTACCCTTTGATGATATAGCGGGCGACGCCCACAATGACCACGACCCCAATAAGGATCTCAACTAGCGTAAGCATTATTTTACCCCTGAACCATTAACCCAAAGAATCTGCTGATAAATAAGGTTGTACAAAAATTAAGGGAGGGAATGTGCCGAATAAATCGACGAAACATGCTGATGCAAATCAATAAACCGATGAGAATTGCCTAATCAGCGCCAGGTGCGCGGGCGCTATCACAAAGTCGACGGGCAGGGTTGTTGCGAGTTCGTGGGAGGTAAATCAAGACTTTGCCTTATTTCGTTAAGGTTATATTAAGATTATATTTGCTACTTTATCCCGCTTTAAAATCGATATTGGTAATTGAGAAGTGTTAAGACTACGTTATGTTGTACCGTTTTTACTCAGTTTTTCCGGGCTGCTGCTCTCCTGCGGGATAGCAAACGCGTCATTCAGCTCGACGATTCGCGATGGCTATAACACCTTAAGCGATAACGTTGCGGAGACCTGGCAGGAGCCAGAACACTACGATCTATATGTTCCCGCCATCACCTGGCACGCCCGCTTTGCCTATGACAAAGAGAAAACCGATCGGTACAACGAGCGTCCCTGGGGAGCGGGTTTCGGCGTGTCGCGCTGGGATGATAAAGGCAACTGGCATGGCCTGTACGCGATGGCATTTAAGGACTCGTATAACAAATGGGAACCTATCGCCGGCTACGGCTGGGAGAAAACCTGGCGTCCGCTGGCCGACGATAACTTTCATCTTGGGCTCGGCTATACGCTCGGGGTAACCGCGCGCGATAACTGGCACTATATTCCGCTGCCGGTGGTGCTGCCGATGGCGTCTATCGGCTACGGCCCGGCGACGTTCCAGATGACCTACATTCCCGGTACCTATAACAACGGTAACGTTTACTTTGCCTGGGCCCGCTTTCAGTTTTAATCCGCAATAGCTTAGTGATAAAAGAGCTGAGCACTATGTTGTGTGGAAAAACAATAACTAAAGCGCAACCACTAAAAAAGATAGCGACTTTTGTCACTTTTTAGCAAAGTTCGACTGGACAAAAGGCACCACAATTGATGTACTGGATCGCGACACAGTATCAGTGTCTTTTTTTCATATAAAGGTAATTTTGATGTCTAAGATTAAAGGTAACGTTAAGTGGTTTAATGAGTCCAAAGGATTCGGTTTCATTACTCCGGAAGATGGCAGCAAAGATGTATTCGTACATTTCTCTGCAATCCAGTCCAACGGTTTCAAAACTCTGGCTGAAGGTCAGCGCGTAGAGTTCGAAATCACTAACGGTGCCAAAGGCCCTTCTGCTGCAAACGTAAACGCTATCTAAGCAACGCGTCAGTAGAATATAAAAACCCGCGCTTAGCGGGTTTTTTTTTGCCTGTTTTTAACGGCTGGCGGCATGAGAGAAGAGCCAGAACGCTGCCGCCGTCATGGCGAATGAGCCCAGCAGGTTGACCAGAATATTGAGCAGCGCCCAGCTGAAGCGCCCCTGCTGCAGCAGAAACACCACTTCCGCTGAGAAGGTGGAGAAGGTCGTCAATCCGCCGCAAAAGCCGGTGGTGATGAGCAGCTTCCACATTGGGTCGATATCCGTCAGACGGTTAAACCAGGCCAGGCCGGCGCCAATGATAAATGCGCCCAGCAGGTTGGCCGTTAGCGTGCCAACGGGAATGGCATGGTGCATGGGGTTAAACTTCATTCCTAGCCACCAGCGCAGTACGCTGCCGGTACCGCCGCCAAGAAAAACGGCTAAAAGTAGTTGTGACACTCTCATTCCCTGCTATTTGGTTAATACTGGGGAATGAGTGTAGCGCGCAAAATGCGTCGCTGGCTATGAATTCGCGAACGGGAGATTAAGATGCTGGTTGCTGCTGGACAATTTGCCGTCACCCCTGACTGGCGGGAAAATGCGCGGACCTGCGTAGCGCTGATGGCCCAGGCCGCTGAACAGGGCGCGTCGCTGCTGGTGCTGCCCGAGGCGCTGCTGGCGCGCGACGATAGCGACCCGGATCTCTCGGTTAAATCGGCGCAGGAGATAGACGGCGGCTTCCTGCGCCTGCTGCGCGAGGAGAGCCGTAACAACGGCTTAACCACCGTGCTGACGATTCACGTGCCTTCCGGCGAGGGACGTGCGGCTAATACGCTGGTGGCGATACGCCGCGGTGAGGTTATCGCACAATACCAGAAGCTACACTTATACGATGCGTTTAATATACAGGAGTCACGGCGCGTTGATGCCGGCCTGCAGATCCCGGCGCTGATTGACGTCGACGGGGTTCGGGTTGGCCTGATGACCTGCTATGATTTGCGCTTCCCGGAGCTGGCGTTAAGCCTCGCGCTGAGCGGCGCCGAGATCCTCGTTCTCCCGACCGCGTGGGTGAGAGGACCGATGAAGGAGCATCACTGGGCGACGCTGCTGGCCGCCCGCGCGCTGGACACGACCTGCTATATAGTGGCGGCGGGAGAGTGCGGCAACCGTAATATTGGCCAGAGCCGAATTATCGATCCCCTCGGCACGACGCTGGCCGGCGCGGCGGATCGGCCGCAGATGATTTTTGCCGACGTTTCCGTGGATTATCTACGCCAGGTGCGCGAGCGCTTGCCGGTGCTGCAGAACCGCCGCTTTGCGCCACCGCAATTATTGTGACGTTTTTTTAAACAGAGCTTGATTCACCTTGTTACAGATTGCTATTGTGTCCGCGCGTCAAATAGCCGTTAATTGTTCGCGTGTATGATGGCGTATTCGCAGATTGTTTTAGAGAAGAAGGTTAGCTATGGGTGAGATTAGTATTACCAAACTGCTGGTTGTCGCAGCACTGATTATTTTAGTGTTTGGTACCAAAAAACTACGTACGCTGGGTGGAGACCTGGGTTCGGCTATCAAAGGCTTTAAGAAGGCCATGAACGACGACGACGATAGCGCGAAGAAAACCAGTGCGGAAGAAGAAACTCCGGCACAGAAGCTCTCTCATAAAGAGTAATTAAACGCCTGCTCCCCGACAGCGGGAGCAGGCTGCCGGCAGGCTATCAGCCTGCACGGATAAGAGGCCGCAGCGATTATCGTTGCGGCCTCTTTTTGTATCCTGCAAGGTCATTGGCTGAAAAAATGCAACCGACTGTAACCGCGCCGGCGGATTTATTGGGGGAAAAAGATGAGGTAGCGCAGGGAGAGGAGAGCTGACCGCTGCACGCGGGAAACGCGCAGCGGTCGAGGACGGCGTGAACTACTTCACTTCCATCCCTTTGGCCTGCAGGTCGGCATGATAGGACGAGCGGACGAACGGGCCGCAGGCAGCATGGGTGAAGCCCATGGCCATCGCTTCGGCTTTCATCTCTTCGAACTCATCCGGGCTAACGTAACGCTGTACCGGCAGGTGGTGACGGCTCGGCTGCAGGTACTGACCGAGAGTCAGCATCGTCACGCCGTGGCGACGCAGGTCGCGCATAACTTCAACGATTTCAGCGTTGGTTTCACCGAGGCCGACCATCAGACCCGATTTGGTTGGGATCTCCGGATGCGCTTCTTTGAAGCTTTCCAGCAGCTTTAACGACCAGTTGTAATCGGCGCCTGGGCGTACCTGGCGATAGAGACGCGGCACGTTTTCCAGGTTGTGGTTAAAGACGTCTGGCGGCGTAACCTTGAGGATATCCAGGGCGCGATCCATACGGCCGCGGAAGTCCGGAACCAGGGTTTCAATCTTAATCGACGGGTTTTTCTCACGGATGGCGCTGATGCAGTCGGCGAAATGCTGAGCACCGCCGTCGCGAAGGTCATCGCGGTCGACGGAGGTGACAACGACGTACTTCAGACCCATGTCGGCGATGGTTTGCGCGAGCTTCTGCGGTTCATTGGCATCCGGCGTCACCGGACGACCGTGGGCGACATCGCAGAACGGGCAGCGGCGGGTGCAGATAGCACCGAGGATCATAAAGGTTGCCGTTCCGTGGTTGAAGCATTCCGCAAGATTCGGGCAAGAAGCTTCTTCGCACACGGAGTGCAAACCGTTCTTACGCATCGCTGCTTTGATACCCTGGATACGGGACGAGTCAGCCGGAAGTTTGATTTTCATCCATTCCGGTTTTCTGAGCAGAGCTTCACGCTCAGTTGCCACGTTTTTCACCGGGATAAGGGCCATTTTATCGGCGTCGCGATATTTAACACCGCGTTCCATCACAATGGGTTTACTCATAGCGTGCGTGTTCCAGTTGCGAGTACGAAGGAAAACGAATTAATTCAAGTAAATGTTGTATTTATCAACTATTTTTGAATCAAGGATAGGCAGTATACCATTGATACGGACCAGAAAGCAGCCTGCCTGTTCGGCAAATTGTAAAATAGTTGTTGTTTTATGCTTTCCCACACGTGCGGTATGGCTTAAAAAGCCAGGCGAACCGCCTCAATCACCTCATGGAGCAGCGGTTCCTGGGCGCTGAGCTTGTTGTAATGCAGCGAAACGTCGATGGTTTCATCGGCGAGAGGCGGGTAGTCCAGCGCCGCCAGCGGCCAGGTTTTGGCCAACAGCGAAAACATCCGGTTCGGCATCAGCCCAAGCATATCGCTGGCGCTCACCAGCGCGGCCTGAGTTAACAGGTTGTAGCTGCTAAAGCCGCAGCGCCGCTCCCCGAGCTGCTCCTGCAGCCGGCGGTGCAGCGCCGGATAGCGCTGGCCCTCGGGCAGCAGCAGGGCAAACTCGTACTGCCGAAGATGCTCTTCGCTGTGCGGCATAGCCAGCGCCGGATGCGCCTCGCGGCAGTACATCATCACCCGATCCTGGAACAGAACGTGGTGCAGGATCGACTGGCCGCTGTGCGCGTAGCTGTCGATCAGCAGATCCACCTGGCGCTGGTTAAGCTGGCTAGGGGCATCGGTAATGGCGATATTGTGCAGCAGTACCTGCGGGAAGCGAGGCTTCAGCGCCTGCGCAATCGTCGGCATGACCAGCGCGCCGACGGTGGGCGAGGGGGCGATGGTGATGACCCGCTGCTGATGCGGGCTGCCGGTTAAATCCAGCGCGCTGAGGAAGGCTTCCATTCCCTGACTGATGTACTGATGGAGGTGCGTCGCGTAGGCGGTCGGCGTCACGCCCTGACCCTTGCGAATAAACAGCGGGTCGGGAAAAAGCGCGCGGAGTTTGTTAATCGACTGGCTAATGGCCGAGGGGGTGATATTCAGCACCTTAGCCGCATTTACGATGCCCTTGTGCACGTACACGGCTTCGAAAATGGTCAGTAAGTTGAGGTCAATATTACGCAGAATGCGGAATACCTGGCGATCGTGGCGATCGTCGAGCCGTTCGGTGGACTCCGGTTGCGGATGATTTTTTTCCACTCTGCGCCTCCTGTCATAGCGAATAGCGCAAGTATAGCGGTCAGCGACGCCGCCGTTTGTGGCAATTAATTGCAAATAGAATGGCTTAACGAAAGTCAGGCGCAAAAACGGCGCCCCGGGAAGCCGGGACGCCCGGATTTACTCTGTGGAAATGAACTCGTGCGGCGGGTTGTCGAGCAGCGCCAGCAGGTTGGCGACCAGCCGTGGTGCGACGATTTGCGGCGCCGCGTCGGGCTGCCACTGGCGCATTTGCGCCATCTCCATTCCGGCGTAGCCGCAGGGATTAATCCGCAGGAACGGCGAAAGGTCCATCGCGATATTGAGCGCCAGGCCGTGGAACGAGCACCCTTTGCGAATGCGCAGGCCCAGGGAGCAGATCTTTTGCTCACCGACGTAAACGCCGGGCGCATCGGCGCGCGGGTGCGACTCAATAGCGTACTCCGCCAGGGTATTGACCACGGTCTGCTCCAGCAACGTCACCAGTTCGCGTACGCCAAGCTTGCGGCGTTTGAGATTGAGCAGGACGTACATCACCTGCTGCCCCGGCCCGTGGTAGGTCACCTGGCCGCCGCGATCGCTTTGAATGACCGGAATATCGCCCGCCACCAGAACGTGCTCAGCTTTTCCCGCCTGGCCCTGGGTAAAGACCGGATGATGCTCAACCAGCCAAATTTCATCGAGGGTTGTTTCATCGCGCGAGTCGGTAAAGTCGTGCATTGCCTGCGAGACAGGGGCGTAAGGTTGCAGGCCGAGTTGACGAATGAGGATTTTATTGTGCTGCAAAACAACGTCTCCGCACAGAGAAGTGATTTAAGGCAGCGAGTATATCACAGCGGGGAAGGGGATGACCCGGCGCGAGGCCGGGTAGCAGAATGGGTTACAGCACCATCCGGACGATCTCGATATTACCCAGCTCTTCGTACAGGGTTTCTACCTGCTCGATATGGGTAGCGTTGATGGTGATAGAAACCGAATGGTAGTTACCTTTGCTGCTCGGCTTTACCTGCGGAGAGTAATCACCAGGCGCATGGCGCTGTACCACTTCCACCACCTGATCAACCAGCTCAGGCAACGCCTGCCCCATTACTTTGTAAGTAAATGGAGTAGGGAATTCAAGCAGTTCGTTAAGTTTGGTTTTCATGTCAGCTCCGGTGTTACGACAAAAAATAATAACTCCCACAAGGTGCGGGAGTTATCAGGTTACTTTGATAGTTAGTATATGGGGATGTAAATCACACTTTCAAGCGTTCGATTTTTAACCAAACCAGTGGTGGAACATTAACTTAATGTAATCAATCATTTTGCCGAAGAAATTACCTTCCGGGATTTCCTGCAGCACCACCAGCGGACGCTGATCGATAGTTTTGCCGTCCAGCTGGAAGTTAATGGTGCCGACAACCTGGTTTTTCTGCAGCGGTGCGTGCAGTTCGGTATTGTTCAGTACGTAGCTGGCCTTCAGATCTTTCATGCGGCCGCGCGGAATGGTCAGATACACGTCTTTATCGACGCCCAGCGATGCGCGATCGCTATCGCCAAACCAGGCCGGCTCGGAGGAGAACTCTTTGCCCGCTTTCAGCGGATTGACGGTTTCAAAGAAGCGGAAGCCCCAGGTCAGCAGCTTTTTGCTTTCGGATTCACGACCTTTATAGGTGCGACCCCCCATTACGGCGGAGATCAGGCGCATCTGGCCTTCTGTTGCCGAGGCGACGAGGTTATAGCCCGCTTTATCCGTGTGGCCGGTTTTGATGCCGTCGACGTTGAGGCTGTTATCCCACAGCAGCCCGTTACGGTTGAGCTGGCGGATGCCGTTAAAGGTGAACTCTTTTTCTTTGTAGATGGTGTATTCGTTCGGCACGTCGCGGATCAGCGCCTGGCCAATCAGCGCCATATCGCGCGCGGAGCTGAACTGACCTTCGGCATCCAGGCCGTGAACGGTCTGGAAGTGGCTGTTTTTCAGACCAAGGGCGTTGACGTAGCTGTTCATCAGGCTGACGAAAGCGTCCTGGCTACCGGCAACGAAGTCCGCCATCGCCACGCAGGCGTCGTTGCCTGACTGCAGGTTGATGCCGCGAATCAGCTGCGAAACCGGCACCTGCATGCCTGGCTTGAGGAACATCAGGGAGGAGCCTTTAAATACCGGGTTACCGGTTGCCCACGCGTCGTTGCCCACGGTGACCAGATCGGACTCTTTGAATTTACCCGCTTTCATGGCCTGACCAATGACGTAGCTGGTCATCATTTTGGTCAGACTCGCCGGGTCGCGGCGGGAATCGGCGTTATTTTCCGCCAGCACTTTGCCTGAATTGTAATCGATAAGTATCCAGGATTCGGCGTCAATCTGCGGCGCGCCTGGGATCATGGTTTTAAGATTCAGGTCATCGGCGTGGGCTGCGGAGGAGAGCGCGGCAACGGAGAGGGCCGTAACGAGTAAACGTGCGGTGAAAGAGATCTTCATGGTCTGAACAACGGCATCCGTGATGGAGTTAAAAAAGTGCCTTACTATAACAAATGCTCTACGGACCGGCATCCGACATTGCGCATGACTTTGTTAACGATTTTGTCATGCCCAATGCGCTAAGGAGGGCGGTCCGACGCGTTTAGTTGGCGTGAGTAATAAATGACTGCAGCTGAGCTTCGCTCTGCAGGCGCTGCTGAACGGTGCTGGCCTGTGGCTTGCTGGCGAACGGGCCCAGCTGAATACGCCACACCACGCCGTTTTGCACCACGCGGCCGGGAACGGAGAACTGCTGGCTCAGGCGCTGCTGGTACTGCTTAGCGCGGGCCTGGTCGCTAACGGCGCCAACCTGTACCACATAGTCGCTGCTGGCAGCAGCGCTGGTCGAGGTAGAGGCGGCGGCAACCGCAGTCGTCGCGGCGGCGGCCGGGGCAACGCTGCCCTGGATGGATCCCGGCGCGGTGACCGGTGCGGTTGAGGCGGCGGCCTGAGCGACGGGCTCACTGCCCTCCAGCACGCCGTTATTCAACGGCGTTGGGGCGCCGAGGAAGCCGCTGCTGTTGACCGGCGCGCCGACGCTATCGTCGGATTTCAGCGTTGAGTTACTGATGGCGCGCAC